>NZ_JANRHN010000035.1:0-33614 GCF_024733745.1 Bacteroides sp. ET225
ATTATCTATCTTTTGAGGGGGCATGGAACTATAAAATAAGACTCGACCACTGAATACACAATGGCCGAACACTACATTTTTATATTTAATCGAGTTTATCGGACAGCAATAAAAAACTATTGTCATCCCAGTTTTTCTTCACGGTGGAGTTTAGAAGATGACGCATTACTATATTATATGGAACCTAAATATGTATTGATACTGGATTATTGCTGCGGAGCTTTAAACATAATAGAGCTGACAGAAAAAGAAATAAACGAATCCTATAATTATGAGGATTTTGAATCATTTCTTGAAACACTGGAGGAAAAGTATGGTTTTAGATTAAAGGATTGCAACTGGATGACTACCGAATCTTTAAGCATTTACAGATACAAGAATGGAAAAGAAGTTGCAAATGTTTAATATAAAGAATATAGAGCGATGACATACGATTACAACAGAACAAGCAAAACCGGGATGTGATATACGTTCTCCATCGTTCCAGCAGGCAGGTCATATCCTCGGGCAGTTCGGAAGTGAAGAACATTTCCTCTCCTGTGCGAGGGTGTACAAAGCCCAGTGTCTTGGCATGCAGTGCCTGACGGGGACAGATTTCGAAACAGTTGTTTACAAATTGTTTGTATTTGCTGAAATGAGTTCCTTTTAAGATTTCGTGACCACCGTAACGTTCATCATTGAACAAGGTGTGCCCGATGTGTTTCATGTGTACACGAATCTGATGGGTACGTCCGGTTTCGAGTACGCACTTTACCAGTGTGACATACCCTAATCGTTCCAATACCTGATAATGTGTCACGGCGTGTTTACCTTGTTCCGGGTCGGACATGACAGCCATCTGCATCCGGTCGCGCGGATTACGTCCGATGTTGCCGGTGATGGTTCCTTCATCTTGTTCTACAATCCCCCAGACCAGCGCATTGTATTCACGCTTGGTTGTCTTGTTGTAAAACTGAAGTCCCAGGCTGGTTTTCGCATCGGGGGTTTTAGCTACCACCAAAAGTCCTGAGGTATCCTTGTCAATGCGGTGCACCAATCCCACTTGCGGGTCATTCGGGTTATAGGTCGGGACGTCACGCAGATGCCATGCGATGGCGTTGACCAGGGTACCGTGGTAATTTCCGCATCCCGGGTGCACCACCAGTCCCGCAGGCTTGTTGATGACCATTAGGTCATCGTCCTCATATACAATATTTAGTGGAATATCTTCCGGAATAATGTCATTCTCATAGCGCGGGCGGTCCATCATAACGGTCAGCACGTCCAGCGGCTTGACCTTGTAGCTGCTTTTCACCGGTTTCCCATTGGCCATGACAAAGCCGTTGTCGGCTGCCATCTGAATCCGGTTGCGCGACGCGTTGACAATTCGCTCAAATAAATACTTGTCGATGCGGACAGGAGCCTGTCCTTTATCTACTACCGTACGGAAATGCTCATACAATTCAGGCTCACCCTGAATCGGCTCAATATCGTCTGGCGCATCTCCGTCCAGTTCGTAATCAATCAAATCTTCTGCCATCTTTTTCTTTAGGGGGTTAGATTTAGAACCAAGAGTCATCTACCTCTGCTTCACTGTTGGCAGACGAATTCATATCGATAGTAATCTGTGTAGAATCCATGGCAAGAGAGTCACGAATCGCCGTGTTGCCTACGCAGAGAGTCAGCATGGCCTCGTGAGGAACTTTATCTCCGCTAACCACCAGGTTTCTTCCACGGTATTTGATGCCATAAATCCAATCCTGCTCTCCCGAAACGTACTCCGGTTCCGTTAGTTTAAAGCCCATCGCTTTTAATTTGGCTTCCGCCTGACGCAAAGAACTGTTGTCTATCAAGTCCGGCAACTTTACCAAAGGAACTTTAGAAGTGGTGACAGTCAGGTAAATTGTTCTTCCCTCCTTCACGCGTGCTCCCCCTGCCGGATTTTGGTCTAATACCATACCGTCGGGCACACCTTTCACATAGCTGGAGTCGATAACCAGTCCTTTCAACTTCTGGTTGCTGAGAGCCTGCTGAGCCTCGTTCAATGTTTTGTTCTTCACATTCGGCACCATGTAAGCTTCTCCATGGTGTGTATAACTGTCCAGCCAGAGCAAAGTACCCCAGCATGCACCAATTATTACGACAATTATGGCTATGAGATTCAGCCAGAAAAAGCGGTTCTTTTTAAATGAAAAGAATTCTTTCAGGGTTATCATGTTACGTCAAAGTCTATAATTGGGACAAAGATATAACATTTTGTTGGAATACGGGGGAGTTACGGGTGAAACCTATGTCTTTTTAACATGGTTATCTGTAGCTTTAGAAAATAAATGTTTTTGTGAGTGCTTTGTTCAGATAAAAAACTAAGAATAAAATTTTTGCTTAAAAAAAATCTTTCTTTCTTTGTATCTGAAAAGGTAGGGAATTCTTATAATTTGTACTGACTAGGATAAAATATGTAATCAAAATAAGATCGTGGAACAAAAGGAGATAAATATTGACAAATTAGTAGCGGGTGATGAACGTGCTTTCATCGCGTTTATTGAATATCATTCTTCTGCTTTATATCATTATACTTTTAATATTCTTCATCAAAAGGAGTGTGCAGAGGAAGTGGTAAGTGATGTTTTTCTAGAAGTATGGAAACATCGGAAAAAATTAGGAAAAATAGAGAATATAAAAGGGTGGCTATATCGTATTTTATATAACAAATCAATATCATTTCTTCGTAAAGATAGCGTTGAATATACCAATCTGTCTTTTGATGAGGTTGAAGACTTTACTTTTGAGTTAGTCCCATCTCAAGAAGAAAAGTTAATAGGGGAAGAAAAATTGTCTATTTTAAATGCGGCTATCGCTTCTTTACCATCTAAAAGTCGTCATGTGTTATATTTGGTAAAGATAGAACGTCTTTCATATGCAGAGGTCGCAGATTTATTGCATATTTCAGTGAAAACTGTGAGTAATCATTTGACGTATGCAATGAAAAAATTGATGGAAACCTTAAAAGATGAAGTGGTATTGTGGCTTTTTCTACTTCCGTTTTTTCAATAAGGAGTGTGCAAAAAAGCCTGGCCAGAGGCCAGGCTAAATGATTAATTAGTATGCATATTTATAAATTGATAATTCCTTTTAGAGGTAGTTCAGAGGAAGATGGGCCTACTAAAATCTCAAAATCTCCTTTTTCTATGACAAAATTCTTTTTATCAGTATCATAAAAACTAAAAGCGTCTTCATTAAGTAGAATTGTTATACGTTTCGTTTCGCCTTTTTTTAAGAACACTTTTTCGTAACCTTTTAGTTCTTTTAGGGGACGAGAAACAGAAGCTTTACAGTCTTTTACATAAATCTGTGCAACTTCTGCTGCATTCATTTTTCCCGTGTTTTTAAGTTCAAAACTCACTTCTACTTGGTTCTTTTGTTTTTTTCTAAGTTGCAAATTTTCATACGTGAATTGACTGTATGATAATCCGAAACCAAATGGATAAAGTGGCTGTTTTCCTGTACGGTCGTAACCTCTGTAGCCTACAAATATGCCTTCAGCGTATTGAACTCTCTTGTGCGGAACATTACGCTTGTCATAGTAGTTGTTGAATGTAGGATTGTCTTCCCATTTTTCTTCTATAGAAATAGGTAATTTCCCACTTGGAGATATTTTGCCTGTTAGTATTTCTGCTATTGCTTTTCCCCCTTCCTGTCCAGGATACCATGCCATAAGAATAGCTTTGACTTTATTTCCCCAGTTACGGAAGTCTATGCCTCCTCCTGAATTTATCACTGTTATAACATTTTTATGTACTTTTGTTACTTCATCAATGAGGAACTCCTGGCCGTATGGTAATGCAAATGGTCTGTCAAATCCTTCAGATTCTGTATTGCTGTCAAATCCTAAGCACATAACTACATTGTCTGCTTTTTTCAATTCATAATTCAGCAGATTTTTATCCAACATACCTGCTTCAAATTTGATAGTAGCTTCACCTACATTTTCAAAATAATCTATCTGTAACTGGTAAAGACTGTCTTTTTCCACCTGCATGAAGGCATTTCTTGAACTTAGTGCATGATTTCCCCAGTCTCCTGAAATTGTTTTTCCGTTGACTAATATTCTGTATCCGTCATCTCCTGAGATCTGGAAACGTATAGTTCCGCTTTGATCAGCCTTATAGACTCCTTTCCATTGAACGGAGAAATGGTCATCCTGAATGTCTGGATATGGAGAACCGTATTTCCATGCATAGTTTATTCTTGTAGTAATTCCCTGATGGCATGGTTCACCGGATAATTTTTTGTCTTTAAAATAATATCCTGTAAATCCTTGTTTCTTTAAACTGATGTCAGTAAAAATATTCTTTGAAATATCTTTATACAGTAAGCTGTCTGATAAAAGGGTTATTTTCTTATTACCTTTTATTTGTGTCATACCTTCATAAACTGATACGGTAGAATAAGGAGTTACAAATCCGCTGCCTCCTCCTGTAGGAATCATGTCTGCGTTTGGGCCGATAATAAGTGTATGTCCCTTTCTGAGTGGAAGTACATTATCATCATTTTTTAGCATGACAATACCTTCTCTTGCTAAATTTAATGCGGTTGCTTTTGATTCTGCGTTATCTCTTTCTATGGATTTATCCTCTAGCGGATTGTCAAATAGGCCGAATGTTATTAAGGTTTGCAGTATATGCTGTACTTTTTCGTCTATGGTTTTTTCTTTAACTATTCCATTTTCAATAACTGGAATCAGTTTTTCTTTTACCATAAACTTTCCTACAGGCATTTCCAAATCAAGTCCTCCATTGGCTGCGCCTACAGTAGAATATACGGAAGTCCAGTCTGACATTAGAATACCTTTGAATCCCCATTGTTTTCTAAGTATTTCTATATTCATCCATGCATTCTCGGTTGCATGTACCCCGTTGATGGGGTTATAACTGTCCATTACAGCTCCAACACCTGCCTCTTGTACTGCTTTACGGAATGCAGGGAAATAAATTTCCTGCAATGTACGTTCGTCAACATCGGAGCTAGCATGATGTCTGCTCCATTCTTGATTATTGGCTGCAAAATGTTTAACTGTAGCAATAACTCCTTTATCTTGTACTCCAAGGATATATTGCTTGGCTGTTTCACTGCTTAAATAAGGATCTTCACCAAAATACTCAAAATTTCGTCCGCATAAAGGTGAACGGTAAATGTTTACACCTGGTCCTAACAGGATACTTACACCTCTTGCTTTGGCATCTCTGCCTAGACCATTTCCTAGTTGGCGCACCAATTCTCTGTTCCATGTGGAAGCGGATAGAATGCCAGAAGGATACAATGTGCTTTTAGTATTGTTGCGTATACCTTGTGGTCCATCAGCCATTCTGATTTCAGGAATACCCAATCGGGGTATTGCTCTGATATAGAATGATCGAACTCCGGAGATGTAATCAATTTTCTCCTCTAGTGTCATTTTTTCTACTAGGCTTTTTGCCCTTAGCTCCGCTTGGGGAGTAATTCTTACTTGTGCTGTAGTTGAGTTCAGAGCACAGCACAGTAATAGCAAGCAACTTGCTTTTTGTTTAATGTTCATGTTTTAAGGTTTAAGTTATTAATAAAAAATTGTCCGATGGCAAAAATAATATTAAAATATGAGATGACTATATTTTTTTGTTAAAAGTGTATGAAATATTTTGTGTATCTCTACTGTTACTTCCAATCATGAAAATAAATACTCCATTTTCTACTATGAAGTTCATGTTATTATCATAAAATCCTAAAGCTTTTTCATCTATTATAAATGTTACAGTTTTGGTCTCACTAGATTTAATGAATATTTTCTGGAATCCTTTTAATTCTTTTATGGGACGGGTGATACTAGCAACCTTGTCTTGTATATAAAGTTATACAACTTCTTCTCCATCTATAGTCCCAGTATTAGTGATATCTATTTGTAAACTAATAGTATTATTAGAGTTGTCTGTTATTTTAAGGTTGCTATATTTGAAATCAGTATACGACAAACCAAATCCGAATGGATAGGCAGGCTCTGTTGATGAGTCAATATAAGAAGTACAATAATGTACACCTTCCCGTGTTAGCCTTCCTGTACTTTTATATTGGTAAAATATTGGGATTTGTCCTATATTGGTAGGAAACGTCATTGGAAGCTTTGCAGAAGGATTATATTTTCCAAAAAGAACATTGTATATTGCATTTCCAGCTTCGCTACCTAACCACCATGTGCATAAAATAGCATTTGAATGTTTGCGTACTTTGTTAAAAATAACAGGTCTGCCACACATCAGTAGAGTAATAACAGGCTTTCCTGTTTTTTTAACTCTTTTATAAGTTGTTGCTGTTCTTCTGGTATTTCAATATTAGTCTTTGATTTGCTCTCTCCGCTTTGTTCTGCTAATTCACCTATGCATACAATAACAGCATCGGCTTTTTGTGCTGCTTGTAATGAAGTTTGTAACTGTGTTATTTTTCCTGTTTTTTTGTCATAACCTTCTGAATAGAATATATTAATGTTATTGTTCCTTAATGCTTCGTATAATGTTACGATTTTGCTTCTATTTACGTTTCCGGCCCATGCTCCAGCCATGTCTGATTGAGATTTTGCAAGATGTCCAATTAGCGCAATAGAACGTACTTCATTGTTAAAAGGTAGTATATGGTTGTCATTTTTTAGTAATACAATGGATCTTTCTGCCATCTTTCGTGAAGTTTCTCTAATCTTTAATGAATTAATAATTCTCTTACTTCGATTCTCATCATAGAAACGGTATGGGTCTTGAAATAAACCTAATTCGTATTTCTTTTCAAGTATATATCTTACTGCTTGGTTTAAATCTTTTTCTAAAACTTTTCCTTCTTTAATAAGTTCTTTAAGATGCCTTAAATAGCACTGACTGACCATTTCTATATTCAATCCTGCATTGAATGCTAGTTTTGCTGCATCTTTTTTGTCTTTTGCAATTCTATGATTAATAAGCTCTTCTACAGAATTATAGTCAGAAATAACAATACCTTTGAATCCCCATCTATTTCTGAGCAAATCTGTTAAAAGAAATTTATTACTTGTACATGGTACACTATTAAAGTCGTTGAATGCGCTCATTATACTTGCTGCTCCTGATTTTATTGCTGCTTCATAGGGTGGCATATAGTAATTAGCGAATTGTCCTATTGACATATCAACACTATTGTAGTCTTTACCGGCTATTGGGGCTCCATAACCAGCAAAGTGTTTTTACACATGCTATTGACTGCATGTATCTCCAATTGAGTTACCCTGAAGACCTTTTACTCTAGCTTCTGCAATTTTACTACCTAAAAACGGATCTTCTCCAGCTCCTTCCATAACTCTTCCCCATCTTGGTCCCAAGAAATATCTACCATAGGTGAAAATGTCCAATTTAGACCGTCTGAAGCACCTTCCAAGGCATTACAACGGGCAGATTCTTCAATCATCTGAAGATCAAAACTGGAAGCTTCTGCTAAAGGAATAGGAAATCCTGTTTTATAACCATGTATTATATCCAATCCAAATATTAGTGGAATATGCAAGCGTGATTGTAATGCTAATGATTGATATTTTTTATATTTTTTATACCGGTTACATTTAACATTGTTCCTATTTTCCCTTGCCGTATATAATCATCAATAGATAGATGTAAAGTATCAGGTCCTGTAAAGTTTCCTTGTCCACTGCATTGGTAAAGTTGTCCGATTTTTTCGTCTAATGTCATTTTATCGAGTAAATTGTCGATAAAAATGTCTTTCTCTGTAGTTGAAGATTTTTCTTTGTTTGGTGTTGCGCCTTGTGCAAAGACACACCAACATAATAACCATAAGGTCATTCTCTTTTTAAGTTTCATGTTATTAAGTTTTTAAGTGATAAAAATTGTCCGCAGCGAATATATATTATATTTATGACTTTTACAAAAATGACTAAAAATATATTTATTTACTTTTGAAAATTAGTATTTAGTACTTATTTTTGCAAGAAAGAATGTTTTTTCAATCACTTTATAATTTCTGGTATTATACTTAATTCTTTAGGGGCGAATAAGTTGAATATAATTAAATGTGATATGAAAAAAGAGTTTTATATTGTAATTTTAGCGTTTGTGTTTTTATCTCATTCAACGGCTTTATGGGCTTTATCTCCTAATTTTAAATTAGAAATATCTGAAGTAAAGCGTTTGGTTAATCGGACTTGCCGATGGCAGATGAATGCATATCCAAATATGGATGAAAACAGAATTTGGAAATCTGCCGGAGATTTAAGTTGGGAAAATGGAGTTTTTCTTTCTGCATTGTCACGTTGGGCTGAATTTGTTAAAGAACCACAGATGATAGAATGGTATGAAAGTATATGTAATAGAAACTATTATGGAACCAGTCAGAATCGTTTGTCTATTTATCATGCTGATGATTTTGCTGTATGTATGATGTACGTAACACTTTATAATAAGGTAAGGAATCAGAGAATTCTTCAGCATACTCAGGCTCGTCTGGACTATACTATTAATCATCCATCTGAAATTCAATTTGGAGATACAACAGCATGTAAATATGATAGATGGACGTGGTGTGATGCTTTGTATATGGCTCCCCCTGTATATGCGGCATTTTCGCGTATTACAGGAGATAATTCTTATTTGTATTTTATGGATAAAGAATATTGGGCCACTTATGAGTATTTATTTGATAAAGAAGAGCAATTGTTCTATAGGGATGGTAGCTATTTTGATAAGAGAGAAAAAAATGGTAAAAAAGTATTTTGGGGAAGAGGAAACTCTTGGGTAGCAGGAGGCTTGTGTTTATTGTTGGAACAGATTTCTTTGGATAGTCCTTTGAGGGAACGATATGAATCTTTGTTGATAACTCTTTTGAAACGTATTGCACCTCTTCAACGTGACAATGGTTATTGGTCAGCAAGTTTACTCGATCCGGATGCTTACCCTAATCCGGAAACAAGTTCAACAGGTTTTTTTACTTTTGCTCTTTTTTGGGCAATTAATAATGGACTTCTTCAAGAAGACATATATATTATAAATGCTATGAAAGGTTGGCAAGCTTTAAAGAAAGCAATAAATAATGATGGAATGTTAGGGTGGGTTCAACCAATCGGTGCTAGTCCGGAAACAGTCACACAGAATATGACAGAAGTTTATGGCGCGGCTTCATTAATGCTTGTCGGTGAGCAATTAATACGATATTTTGAAAAAAAATAATATTAATGTCTTTTTTTATTGTGTTGATTTATAGTAAATTAACAAGCGTATGTTATCTTATTTTGTTTTTTGTTACAAAAAAAAGAAAAATCTACTAGGGAATTTTCTTATTACTTGCGTCTATACTTATAGAAAGCCCTAAAAGAATGAAGCAAGAAAATCAGAAATCATCAGAGGAATTGAAGCAGAAGTTAGATTCTTTATTTGAAAATTATAAGAATCCAGACTTTGATAATAGCTCCATTGTTGAGAGGACATTGGTAAAAATTCGTCGTGAACGAATTCGTCACCGTGTACATTTATTGTGGGTGTCTTCTTTCTCTTTGGCAGCATCTGTTTTTATTGGCTTTGTAATACATTATTTGCTTGGATTATCTTCTGATTTAACTGATACTGATATTCGCCAGTTAGCAAACAGTATGCCAGCAAATGAATGTGAAGAAGTTATATTGGTTACTCCAAAAGAAAGATTACAACTTTCTAAGAATGCATTTGTACAGTATGATGCACAAGGAAAAATGCAGGTAAATGGAGAAGAAACCATAAAGGAAGAGTATTCTGATAAAGAACTTGAATATAGTCAGCTTATTGTACCTGCTGGTAAGCGTGTACGTTTGCAGTTGGCTGATGGAACTCATTTGATGCTAAATTCTATGTCTCGTGTAGTTTATCCTCAGCGTTTTGATGAGAAAGAACGAAGAATTTATGCGGAAGGTGAAATTTATCTGGAGGTTGCGCCAGATAAGGCACGTCCTTTTATAGTAGAGTCTTCTGATTTTGATTTGAAGGTTTTAGGTACAAAGTTTAATATCTCTACTTATGATGCCTTGAAAGAAACGCAAATAGTATTAGTTGAGGGATCTGTAGAGGTGACAGGAACGGATAAACATAAGGCTGTGTTGAAACCAAATGAGTTGTTGAGTCTTGAAGAAGGTAAAATAGTTGACTGTCGTTCCGTAGATGTAGCTGATTATATAAGTTGGACAAAAGGATGGATTCATTTTAAAGGAGATGATTTATCTGAAGTTATAAGTCGTTTGCAAATCTATTATGGTGTTTCAATTTCATGTGATAAGTCACTTTCTAATGAAAGAATATACGGAAAATTGGAATTGAAAGAAAATTTGGATGACATGTTGTATAATATCCAGCAAATTATACCTTTTAAAATACACTCTTCTGCTGAAGGGGGTATAGAGTTAATAAAATAGTTTTAATTTAAATTTTTATACCTAATGAATGATACTTGAGAACACATTTTGAAAAATTAAAAACGGGAGAATATGGTAGTATTCCCCCGTCAACTTGGACAATTTTTTTCTTAAAAAGATTCTAAATCTGACGTTAAACCTTAAAAAGAAAATTTTATGGTAAAGAAACCAATTTTTTTACACATAAGAAAGAAAGTTCGTTTTTTTTTAGTATTAAACACTTTTTTTATTATTCCGAACATTACATTTGCGGAATCAAAAATTTATTGGAATGCACAAACTGATGTATTTTCAATTCAATCAATGTCAACAATTCGTGAAGTCTTGGATTGTATAGAGGCAAATAGTGACTATATTTTTGTTTATTCTGATGAAGTAAATTCTCGTTTGTCAAATAAAGTTTCTATTTCAACTTCAGACAATAATATAGACTCAGTTCTTGATGAATTATTTGAAAAAACGGATTTGGAGTATAAGAAGAATGGACGACAAATTATTATATCAGCTCCTACTCCTCAACAGCGTACAAATAATTCTTCAAAAAATAATATAAAGGTAACAGGTAATGTTACGGATGAAAAGGGAGAGCCACTAATAGGTGTTACTGTTGTATTAAAAGGAGATTCTACTGTAAATACAATAACTAATTTGGATGGTATTTATTCTATAAATGTTCCTAATCGTCACTCTGAATTATCGTTTAGTTATGTAGGTTTTGTTCCTAAAACTATAGACGTAGATGGTCATTCTGTATTAAATGTTGTAATGGTGGAAGATGTTGGACAACTTGATGAGGTTGTTGTTGTTGCTTATGGTGCTCAAAAGAAAGAGTCTGTTGTTGGATCAATAACAACTGTTGCTCCTGAGAAGCTTCGTACAGGAACTACTCGTTCATTGAGTAATAATTTGGCTGGAGTTGTTTCTGGAGTTATTGGAGTGCAGAGGTCAGGTGAACCTGGTTATGATAATTCATCGTTTTGGATTCGCGGTATTAGCTCTTTTCAAACAGGCACAACAGATCCTTTGGTTTTAGTTGATGGTATTGAAAGAGATTTGAATAATATTGATCCAGAAGAAATTGAGTCATTTTCAGTTTTAAAAGATGCTGCGGCAAGTGCTGTTTATGGTGTACGAGGTGCTAATGGTGTTATTCTTATTAATACCAAAAGAGGACAAGTAGGAAAGCCTCGTGTTGTTGTTAAAACAGAATTCGCTATGACTCAACCTGTTCAGTTACCTGAATTTTTGGGTGCTGCTGATTATATGCAAATATTGGATGATATTCTTTTAGATACAGGACAACAGCCCAAGTACACTGATAGAATAGAGAAAACTCGTTCCGGTTATGATACGGATTTGTATCCGGATGTAAATTGGATTGATGCAATTTCTAACGATTATGCATCAAATGAACGTGTTACCGTTGATATATCTGGAGGTAGTGAACGTTTGAAGTATTCTTTTGTTGCGGCTGTTTATAATGAAAGAGGAATTTTAAAGAGAGATAAGACTCACGAGTGGGATCCTTCTTTGAAATTACAACGTTATAACGTACGTTCTAATGTTGACTTGAAATTATCTCCTACAACTCAAATGCGTTTTAATCTTGGTGGTTATTTACAAGATAGAAATTCAACAACCAAAAGTATAAGTGAGATTTTTTCTAAAGCCTTTTTAGCTGTACCTCATGCGTTTCCTCCTCAATATTCATCAGGAGAAATACCTACTACTGAAGAACCTAATGTTTGGGCATGGGCCACACAGAGTGGTTATCAAAGAACTAGTGCAAGTAAAATTGAGACATTATTTTCTTTAGAGCAAGATTTAAAATTTGTAACACCAGGTTTAAAGGTAAAAGGAACTTTTTCGTTTGATAGGTATTCTTCAGGTACAGTAAGTCGTGGAATGAATCCTGATTATTATAATCCAGCTACAGGACGCGATGATGAAGGTAATCTAATTATTTCAAAGAAAACTAACGGAGATAATTTTTTAGGTTATTCTAAAAGTGGTGATTATGGAAACAAAAGTATATATATGGAGTTAAGTCTTAATTATGATCATACTTTTGCTGAGAAACATGCTGTTTCCGCCATGTTGATGTTTAATAGGAGAAATTATGATGATGGAAGTAAATTGCCATACCGTAATCAAGGATTTGCAGGACGAACATCATATACTTATTCAGGAAAGTATGTAGCAGAATTTAACTTCGGATATAATGGTTCTGAAAATTTTGCTCCTGGTAAACGATACGGTTTTTTCCCTTCTGGAGCTATTGGATGGATTATTTCTGAAGAGGATTTTATGCAACCAGCAAGAAAGGTTATTTCTAAGTTAAAACTTAGAGCATCCTATGGTCAGGTTGGTAATGCTAATTTAAGTGGTCGTCGTTTTGCGTATTTATCTACTATTGCTGATTCTTATGATGATCTGGGAATGTATAAATGGGGAGAAGATGGTAGTTTTAGTCGTGTTGGTATGGCTGAGGGTGAGTTTGCTGTTCCTGATTTGACTTGGGAAGTTGTTAATAAGGCAAATCTTGGTTTAGAATTAGGTTTATTTAATGGAATGCTTGATTTATCGTTGGATTATTTTGATGAAAGACGAAATGGAATCTTTATGCAACGTGAATCAATACCATTGACAGCAGGATTTATAAAACAACCATGGAGTAATTTTGGAAAAGTTACAAATCGTGGTGCTGAAGCAGCTTTGAATTTTAATAAACGTATTGGTAAGGATTTGTTTTTAAGTGTTATGGGAACATTTACTTATGCTCATAATGAAATAACTGAACAGGATGAGGCAGATGCAGTTGTAGGAACAAATCGTGCTAGAACTGGACATCCTATTAATCAGTTATTTGGATATGTTGCAGATCGTTTGTTTACTGAAGATGATTTTGTAGATGTTGAAAATGGTATTCTTAAAGAAGAAATACCAGCACAAAACTTCTCTTCAAAACTCCGTCCTGGAGATATAAAGTATGTAGATGTAAATAAAGATGGAAAAGTAGATGTGTTTGATCAAACAGCCATTGGAGGTACAGTTGATCCGGAAATTGTGTATGGTTTTGGGGCTAATCTTCAATATAAAGGATTTGATTTCGGAGTATTGTTCCAAGGCATTGGAAGAAGTTGGAGGATACTTTCCGGTTCTATCATTCCTGGATTTAATCGTGGTGTAACTGGAAATATGTTTACTAATGCAGATGATCGCTGGACAGTAGAAAATCCGAGTCAAGATGTATTTTATCCAAGATTAGATGATGGTATAAATAAAAATAACAGTGAAGCATCTACTTGGTGGTTGAGAAATATGAGTTTTTTACGTTTGAAGAATTTGGAGTTAGGCTATTCTCTACCTAAAACTTGGATGCAACAAGCTGGTATGGATGGAATTCGCTTCTTCTTGCGAGGATCAAACTTGTTTACTTTCTCTAAATTTAAATTATGGGATCCTGAGTTGAATACTAATAATGGTGCCGCTTATCCTATAATGAAATCTATTTCTGCTGGTTTTGAAATTAAATTTTAATTGAATTCTATATGAAAAAATATATAAAAATTGCTGCTTTGAGTTGCTTTGCTTTATTCTCTATGTCATCATGTAATGATTATTTGGATAAAGAACCAGATGATCAGTTAACATTAGAAACTGTATTTGAGAATAAAGAAAATATGGAAAGATGGTTAGCTTTTATTTATCAGGAACTTCCAGAATTTTATACATATGACGGACCAGATGCAATTGCAGATGAATTGACTCCTTCTAAAGGATGGGAGTCGCAAGGATTTAAGGCTATTCTTTATCAAAAAGGTAATTGGACGGCTGATAGTCCTGGAGTCATAAGTTATTGGACTACATTTCCTAAAGCAATTCGCTCTGCCTATCAATTTATAAAATATGCACATGCAGTTCCTGGGGTTACTGAACAAGAAGTTGAATATATGAAAGCTGAATGTCGCTTTTTTATTGGATATTTTCATTCAATGTTAGTTATGACATATGGTTCTGTACCAATCATTCGTGAAGCTGCTGAATCAGCGTCATCTGATAATTTAATGCTTAAGCAAGAACCGTTTTACGATGTAGTTGATTGGGCTGCTAATGAAATGCTGGAAGCATCGAAAGTGTTACCATCGTCTTATGATGAATCTCAAAAATATGGACGTGTTACTTCAATAGCCTGCCTTGCAATGCGTGCAAGATTGTTACTTTTTGCTGCAAGTGATTTGGTGAATGGTAATCCCGACATGGCTGATATTGTGAATTGTGATGGAACACCTATTTTTAGCAAAGAAAAAGATCCACAAAGATGGAAAGATGCTGTTGACGCTTGTCAATTACTTATTGATGAAGCTGAAGCTGCTGGTCATAAGTTGCATATTGAGTATCTGACAGATGGAACAACTATTGATCCGTTTCTTTCTTATCAGAACGCTTTGTTAAAGCGAAAAATTGAGGGAAATAATGAAATTCTTTTTGCTCGAACAATGGATTCAGGTGGATATTTTGATAAACAATGTACTCCACGTGGTATGGGATTAAATGGAGTAGGAGCTATCTGTGTAAGTCAATCTTTGGTTGATGCTTTCTTTATGAAAGATGGAAAAATGCCTATTTTGGGATATAATTCTGATGGCTCTCCTATTCTTAATCCGGATGTTGACAACTATAGTGAAAGTGGATATACAACAGATGATGAATATTATCCTACAAATTGGATTTATGGTTCAGGAAATGGTAGTGCTACTGCAGATCATAATTTGATTGTTGCAAAAAATACATACAATATGTACGCTCATCGTGAACCAAGATTTTATATATCAGTAATGTATAATGAAGAATACCATTGGGTAGGCAAACGTAACTGTGATTTCTTTATGGATGGAAAGGATGGAGGTCCTTCTCATGATGCTCCTTGGACTGGATATATGTGTCGTAAGAGAACTGACCCTACTGCAAATCCTAAAGAAAATAGTGGAACATATAAATCGCGTCATGGTTCACTTTATCGTTTGGCGGAGGCTTATTTAAGTTATGCTGAAGCATTAAATGAATGGAGTATAGAAAATGGAACATATGCTGCAAATCTATCTGAAATATTGAAGTATGTAAATAGAATAAGACAAAGAGCTGGTATTCCTCAGTATGGTTATGCGGAAGGGGAAATTACACCTCCTGCAAGTGGTGAAGAAATGAGAACTCTAATACGTCAGGAAAGAAGGGTTGAATTAAATTGCGAATGTGGATTGCGTTTTAATGATTTGAGAAGATGGAAATTAGCTAAAGATTTATTGGACGGTGATTTCTATGCCATGAACGCATATGCACAAGCTGGAAATAGGGATGATTATTATAAAAGAGTTGTTTATGAAACAAGAAAATTTATAAGTTATTGGTTCCCAATACCTCAGGATGATATTGATAAGAACACCAATTTGCGTCAAACCCCTGATTGGATTGCTGGTAATTGATATATTAATTAATTTAGATTAATCATGAAGAATAAATATAGTTTTAAAGAGGCTTTTTTACTTTTATTAGTAGGAAGTTGTATGATAGGTTGCAATGAAGAAAATGATGTTAATCCGTTGGATAATCGCTCAGATTTGGTTATAGAAGCTTCTGCGACTGATATTAAATTGAATGAGGATACTCCTAATGATATTGCATTGACTTTAAATTGGACAAAAGCTGATCCTATTTCTTCGGAATATTCGTTGTCTTATATTTATAAAGTGGATTTGGCTTCTAATGATTTTAGTGATAATACTCTTATAAAGGAGTTCGTTGATGGTGAGTCTTCTAAAAGTTATACTCATAAAGAGTTACAACAACTTTTGACAGATGAATGGGAATTAACTCCTGGTACAACAACAACTTTGTCTGCCCGTATTATAGGATCTTTGGAAGGCCCAAAGTTTGTTAAGCCGGAAATTTCCACAGTTTCAGTAAAAATTCAAACATATATTGAGAAAGAATTTAAGGCTGATAAACTTTATATCTCAGGAACAGCCGTTGATGGAGAGGATATTGAAATTAGACCAATGGTTAGTAATCCTCTTAGATATGTTGGTATTGTATCATTAAAAGCCGGTAACATAAATTTCCCAATTGTTTATGAGGATGAGAATAAAGTTAATGTGATTTCTCCTGTTGTTGCTGAACAGACTATTCAGGGAGGAAAAGAACTGGAAGCAGTTGTCAAAAGTGCTGAAAAAGCAGGTGTTTGGGTAATTCCTGAATCAGACACTTATAGGGTTCTTGTTGATTTTGAGCATCATACAGTTTCGATAGGACTTGCAAGTGATTATATAACAGCTGATAAGATATTTGTATCTGGAACTTGTGTTTCTGAAAAACAAGAAATGACACAGACAATAGAGAATGAAAAACAGTATGCTTTCCATGCGGAACTTCAGAGTGGAAAAGTTTATTTCCCAATATTATTTGATGGTGAAGAATCAATGGCTATAGCTCCAGAAACTGGTGGAGATTTTACTGATGGACAAGAAATGTCTTTTACAATCAAGACTCCGGAAGAAGCAGCTCTTCATTCATCGTGGAATATTAAAAATCAAGGTGTATATCGCGTAGTCATTAATATTGAAACGAAGAAGATTACTATTTATTCTCCTGATACTGATCCTCAGCCTAGAGAGATTACATGGAGTTATAATAATAATGATGTTACAACTGTTGTTGAGAGAGTATATATTTGGGGACCATATGATGGTTGGAAAACTGAAAATCCAAAACCAAGTACCCCTTGGGATACAGGTTTTAATTTAGCACATTCTATGACACCAAGTTTGGCTAATCCTTATTTATTTATTTACAAAGGTGAAAAACTTCCTCGTCAGAATTCTGTAAAGGATAAAGATGGAAATTCTCATCCTGGAGGATTAGTGTTTAAAATAGGAGTACAAAGTGCAGGATGTTATACATTTGGTTCAACAGCAGAAGCTTTAAGAGGCTCATATGATGGTTGTCTTGATCTTACCGAGGCTGATTTAGGAAAACAGCAAACTGTTGTTCAAGGACAAGGAAATAATAGGTATGCGTTCTTTAGTATTCCTACATCAGTAAATTATGTGGAACTTGATATTGAAAATTTGACGGTAATTTTTGATGCAAAATAATTAAATTAGCAATATACAAAAGCCGTATCAAACTTGTCTTTTGAGATTTAAGTTTAGATATGGCTTTTGTTTTAAAAATAAAAGTATGAATGTAAAGATAATAGTATGGTTAATATTATTGGCCATGTGTAGCATGAGTCAAATTTATGCAAAGATAAAAAACGATACTACGGTGGTCGTTCAGCCTGATGTCAATCGTATCTTGCGCAATCCTTTATCAGGATGGGTTATTTATGCTTCAATGAGCAAGGATGCATCAGAATTTTGGAATGAATATGATCATATGTATGTACCTGATTTAAAAAAAGAAGTAAAACTTTCAGATTATGCCCATACATTATATATTCGTGCCAGTTGGACTGATTTTAATCCTAATGATGGTGAATATGGATGGATTACTAATTCTAATTTGAAAGCTTATATAGATGGGGCTTATAAAAGAAATATGCGTTTAGCTTTCCGCATTGTAGTAGATAGTCGTGATAAAGCTTCTGAGTTTACGCCTCAGTTTGTGAGAAATGCAGGAGCTAAAGGATTTATTAGTAGAGGTAAATGGTCTCCATATCCGGATGATCCTATCTTCCAGAAATACTATACAAAGTTTGTAAAAGCTTTGGGAAAAGAATTTAATGACCCTAAAAAAATGGAATTTATAGATGGTTTCGGATTAGGTAAGTGGGGGGAATATCATACATTGTTATATTCTACAGGTGATGAAAATCCAAAGAAAGCAGTTTTCGATTGGGTAACTAATTTATATTCAAATACATTTGATAAAGTGCCAGTTATTATTAATTATCATCGTTGGATTGGTACTGGAAAAGATTGGGTTGATGATGAACATTATGATATTGATAGTGAATCAATGTTGGAAGAAGCAATTGCAAAAGGTTACTCTTTACGTCATGACGCATTTGGAATGACAACATATTATGGAAGTTGGGAGCGTAAATTTGCAGAAAAATATCGTTATGTCCGTCCTATAATAATGGAAGGAGGGTGGATTGTGAAAGCTCATCATAGCTTTTGGAAAGATCCTCGCGGTTATAAAAATCCTAGAGATGTGCGTCAAGGAGAATATGATGACAGTAAGGAAGCTCATGTTAATATGATGGATTTACGTTTTGGTGGAGAGACATCTTCCTGGATTAATGATGCGTTTGATTTGGTTCGGCAGTTTTTAATGGAGGGAGGATATCGTTTGTATCCAAGTTCTGTTTCACTACCACAAAAGGTGAATTCTGATAGATATGTGAAAATTGAACATGTTTGGCAAAATGTTGGGTGGGGATACTGCCCTACAAACATTCCTCAGTGGAATCAAAAATATAAAGTAGCTTTTGCTTTATTAGATCTGAAAAATAATGTAAAATATTCTTTTGTAGACGATAATACTGATTTATCCAAGTGGATAAAAGAACAGCCTACAAAATATGTATTTACTCCTGATTTATCAAAAGTAAAAAGAGGAAATTATGTTTGGGCTGTAGGGGTAATTGATAAGACAAATGATAATAAAATAGGTTTGGAACTCTCTGTTGATGAAGAGGTACTTGTTAATGGATGGTTGAAATTGAACAATGTTGAATTTAAATAATAATATTATGAAATCTGATGTACAATTTTTTAGAATAGTAGCTAGTTCGTTTGTAAGTGGCGTATTTTTGACTCTATGTTTGGTTGGATGTGGAAAAAGTGATGTGGTATCATCATCAGAAGATGAACCAAATATAGATATAGAAGGCAATGAATTGGTTGAAATTGAACCTGATAGATCTTTAATATTACATAATCCTTTTACAGAGTGGGTCACTTATGCAAGTATTGGAGATGGAGCTTCAACAACATACTGGAGTGATTATGATAATATGCACACATCAGAAGGTAGTGTTGTAAAGGTATCAGACTATTCAAATACTTTATATTTACGTGGTGCTTGGGCTGATTTTAATCCTGAAGATGGGGTCTATGCTTGGGAGGATGAATGTACAACTCAAGCTTCAAAACGTTTAAAGGGGTTTATGGAAGAGGCTGAAAAAAGAGGTATGAAGTTGGCTTTTACGTTTGTTGTAGATAGTAGGGATAAACATGATAATTTTACGCCAGCGTTTGTTAAAGATGCGGGTGCAAAAGGATATGAAACTGTTACAGGGTCAGCTACAGTGTGGTCACCTTATCCAGATGATCCTATATTCCAAAAATATTATGAAAAATTTATCTATGCTTTAGGAGAAAGGTTTGATGATCCAGATAAAGTTCAATTTATCAGTGGTACTGGTTTAGGTAAATGGGGTGAATATCATACTGTATGGTATTATGGAACAAAAGTTGAAGGTAAAGAAGAATTGCCAATTCGTGAGTCTGTTTTTGATTGGGCTACATCTTTATATGCTGATGCATTTAAAAGAGTTCCATTATTAATTAATTTTCATCGCTGGATTGGTACTGGTAGAGATTGGGTAAATGAAAGTACATACGATGAAGATACTGAACGTCTGATAGGAAAAGCTGTAGAAAAGGGATATTCTTTAAGACATGATGCTTTTGGCATGCATCCTTATTACGGAAATTGGGAACGTGAATTTGCACAAAAATGGTTTTATAAACGCCCAATAATTATGGAAGGAGGATGGGTCGTTGGAACTCATAGGTATTGGACTGATTCTGAAGGAAAATACAGAGAAGGACATCCTGAAGATGTTCGTAATGGTGAGTTTAAAGATGCACAGGAAGCTCATGTTAATATGATGGATTTTCGTATAGGGAACGAGACAGAAACATGGTTTGGTAAGAGCTTTGATTTAGTAAAACGTTTCGTACAAGAAGGAGGCTATCGTTTATATCCAAGTAAAGTGTCTTTACCAACGACAATGGAAAATAATACTTCTGTTACTTTAGTACATTATTGGAAGAATATTGGATGGGGGTATTGTCCAACAAATATGCCACAGTGGAAGAATAAATATAAAGTTGCTTTTGCTTTATTAGATACAAAAACGGAGAATGTTAAATTTATGTTTGTTGATGATAAGCCAGAAGCGTGTGATTGGATTTTAGGTAACGAAAAGGAATATATATTTAATATTAAAATAGAAAATATACCTACAGGAAATTATATATGGGCAGTTGGTATTATTGATATGGAGAAAGAAGACCCTACGATTGGCATTAAACTTTCTGTATCTAAGAATGTGACATCTAAAGGATGGTTAAAATTAAGGGATGTTATAGTTAAATAGTATGTTACGGTATATTCTTTGTTTTTGGATTGGATTTTATTTTCAATTAGCTTATTCAAATTCAATTTTTATTGAAGCTGAAAGTTTCAGCGATAAAGGAGGGTGGAAAGTTGATCAGCAGTTTATGGATCAGATGGGCTCTCCATATTTGTTGGCACATGGAATGGGAGTGCCGGTTGAGGATGCTAAGACAAAATTAAATTTCCGGGAAAAGGGAACTTATCATGTATATGTACGTACGTATAACTGGACATCTCCGTGGTATAAAGGAAAGGGTCCGGGATGCTTTAAGATACAGGTAGCCGGTAAAACATTGCCTACAGTGTTGGGATGTGAAGGCGAAAAATGGACATGGCAGTATGCCGGAAAAGTTAATGTAAAAAGTGGTGAAGCAACTGTGGTACTGAAAGACATGACAGGCTTTGACGGACGTATTGATGCCGTTTACTTTACTACACAGAAAGATTTTGTTCCGCCTATGGAAGGAAATGAATTGGCGGATTTTAGAAAAAAAATGCTTGGTTTGCCGGCGTTTCCTAAAGAAGTTTCTTCGTATGATCTGGTAGTTGTAGGTGGAGGTATTGCCGGAATGTGTGCGGCTGTCACGGCTGCACGTATGGGGTGCAAAGTCGCTTTGGTTAATGATCGTCCGGTTTTAGGCGGTAACAACAGTGCTGAAGTTCGTGTACATCTTGGCGGATATTCTGAGATTGGACCTAATGAAGGATTAGGCAGAATGTTGCGTGAGTTTGGTCATTCTAAAAAAGGAAATGCACAGCCGGCAGAGTATTATGAAGATGATAAAAAGCAGAATTTTATAGAAGCTGAGAAGAACGTTACGTTATATGCCAACTATAGGGCTGTGTCTGTACAGATGAATGGGACCGAGATTTCATCTGTTGTAATCAAACATATAGAAACAGGAGAAGAAATTTGTTTAAAGGCCGCTTTGTTTTCAGACTGTACTGGAGACGGTACTATCGGTTATTTAGCTGGAGCTGATTTCCGCATGGGCAGGGAATCAAGAAGTGAATTCGGAGAATCATTGGCTCCTGAAAAGGCTGACAGTCTGACTATGGGAGCTTCAATACAGTGGTATTCAAAGGATAATGGTAAAAAAACTGTTTTCCCTAAATTCAATTACGGGTTGGAATTTAACGAAAATAATTGTGAGAAGGTAAAAATGGGTGAGTGGACTTGGGAAACAGGTATGAATAAAAACCAGATAGATGAAGCTGAACTTATAAGGGATTATGGTTTGTTGGTAGTCTATTCAAACTGGAGTTTTTTGAAAAATGAATGGAAAGAAAAGGAAAAATACCGCAATTTGTCTCTTGATTGGGTAGCTTATATAGCAGGAAAACGTGAATCACGCCGTCTTATGGGTGATTATATCTTGAAACAGGATGATATAGACAAGGGAGTGTTTCATGAGGATGCTTCATTTACAACTACCTGGAGTATAGACTTGCATTTCCCTGACCCGAAGAACTCGGAACTTTTCCCGGAACAGGAGTTTAAGGCTGCTACGAAGCATCTTTTTATTCATCCTTATGCAGTACCTTATCGCTGTTTGTATTCGCGTAATGTGAACAATTTGTTTATGGCAGGCCGTAACATCAGTACTACTCATGTAGGATTGGGAACAGTTCGTGTAATGCGTACTACAGGTATGATGGGGGAAGTTGTAGGTATGGCGGCGGCATTGTGTCATCAATATGGCGTTTTACCACGCGAAATTTATCAACATCACTTGACTGAGTTGAAGAATTTGATGAAAGAAGGGGCAGGGGTTAAATCTGAACTTCCGGATAATCAAAAATTCAATTTGCCTAACCGCTTATTGGAAAAACCGAGGGCATTTGAACAAGGAAAATAGTTATTGAAAAGCGTTATTTTAAATGTAAATATAATTATATAATGATACGAAAAACAGGTATAGTTTCAGTCGTTTTGTTTTGCGGCATTTTATATGGTAACGCACCTGCTTTTGCTGCTTCCGGTAATTGTTATGGTTCATTAAAAAATGATACTCTATATATAGGAAACCAATGTGTTGAAAGAACTTTCCTATGGAACGGTGGAAACCTGAAAACACTTAGATTGGAGAATAAACTGTCCGGATGGTGTGAAAATACTTATTCCAATCAGCCTGATTTGATTATTACCCGTAATACTGATGCGGCCAGCAATGGAAAACTTTCTACTGAATGGGTTAAGGAGACTGTAATCAATCCGGCTTTTCTGAAAGTGACGGTTTCTTTCTCGTTAGGTGAGTTGGATGTGCAACGTGTGTACAGAGTTTATGATAATTGTCCGGTCATTGGGTGTGATACTTATCTGCGTGGAACTGTGAACAGCGTTTTCGGTGAAAAGCAAGGAAACGTTGCGGATAATAAGAATATTGAATCTACTAAAGATATGAAATCGTCTCAGGTGACCGCAATTCTTGATCGATTTGCATTCAAAGGACAGCATTGGCATACAAAGACAGTTGAGTTTACTGATGTGACAGACTGGAATAATAATTTAGTATGGACAAGAGACTTTATTCCTTATAGGAAATTGTCATATCGTGGAAATATATTGTTTGCTGAAAATGGTGAGAGTAAATCGGGATTTTTTGTTTTGAAAGAAGCTCCTTGTTCGGGAGTTCAATTGGCATATAAAGGTGCTGATTTTATAGCTGAATTCGGCCATTTTATGGTAACAGGTATTGGAATAACAGAAAAAGATATTTCACCTGAAAAGTGGACACGTACATATAGTTGTGTTTTAGGTGTTTATGACGGTACAGAATTGGATGCTTTGAAAGTCTTGAGGAAATATCAAAAGAATGTAAGGATTTTGACTAAAGGACGTGATGAGATGGTGATGATGAATACATGGGGGGACAGAAGCCAGGATACCAAGGTTAACGAGGAGTTTTGTTTGTCAGAGATAGAAAAGGCTGCTCGTTTAGGCTTTACGCATTTTCAAATCGATGACGGATGGCAGGTCGGGAAAAGTCCTAATTCAGCTTTGGCAAAAGGTTCTTTCAAGAATATATGGGACAATCCTGATTATTGGAAACCGGACCCTAAAAAATATCCTCACGGATTAAAACCGATAGTTGAAAAGGGACGTAAGTTTGGAGTAGAAGTTTGTTTGTGGTTTAATCCGAGTGTACAGAATGATTTTGCCGAATGGGAAAAAGATGCACAGGCCATAACCGAATTATATCGTAAATACGGAATAAGAGTTTTTAAAATTGACGGTGTGAATATTCCTACAAAGAGAGCAGAGGAAAATCTCCGGTGTTTGTTTGAGAAAGTATGGGAGAATACCAATTATGCTGTTGTTTTTAATTTGGATGTTACAGCCGGTAGAAGAGGCGGATATCATTTATTTAATGAATACGGAAATATTTTCCTTGAAAACCGTTATACGGACTGGGGAAATTATTATCCGTATTGGACTTTAAGGAATTTATGGATGCTATCCAAATATGTTCCGACCGAAAAACTACAGATAGAATTCTTGAATAAATGGAGAAATTCTGATAAGTATGGTGATGATATATTTGCACCTTCTCATTATTCTTTTGATTATTTGTTTGCAATATCTATGGCAGGACAGCCTTTGGCTTGGATGGAAGCTGCTAATCTTCCTGAAGAAGCCTATGGATTGAGTAATCTTGTAGAGACATATAAGGATATCAGTTATGATTTTCATTCCGGAATAATCCTGCCAGTTGGTGAAGAACCTTCCGGAACTTCATGGACAGGATTCCAGTCGTTGAAGGAAAATGGTGAGGGGTATTTTCTTTTATTTCGTGAGAATAATGAGGACAATATAGGTAAAATAGAAACATGGTTAAAAGAGGGCGAACATATTGAATGCACTCTTGTATTAGGGGATGGCAAAACACAAGATTCTCTTGTGAAACATAATGGCGTTTTAGAAATAGAACTGCCTAAAAAAAATTCTTTTGTAATGTATAAATATAAAATAAGAAAATAATAATATGATAAGTAGATTGCGTGAAGTATGGCTGTTTGTCTTATTGAGTCTGTTTATGACAGCTTTCGGACAGCCTGCGGAAAGAATGGTAAATATAAAGGTTGTTCCCAACCATGATTCTTGGGTATATAAAATAGGAGAAAAGGCTAAGGTTAAGATTATGGTGTTTGTGAACGGCTCTCTTTTGGATAAAACAGAAATAAGTTATTCTATTTCACAAGACATGATGTCTCCAATATCTGAGGGAAAGAAAATTTTAAAGTCAGGTGAAACTGAACTGGAATTAGGTACTATGAAAACTCCAGGTTTCTTGCGCTGTAAGGTACAGGCTGAAGTAGAAGGACGCAAATATGAGGGTATGGCTACTGTAGGGTTTGAACCTGAAAAAATAAGTCCAACGGTAAATTATCCTGATGATTTTCTGGAATTCTGGGAGAAGGCTAAGATGGAAGCATCAAAAGAACCAATGAACCCGAAAATGACATTGATACCTGAAAGGTGTACATCTAAAGTTAATGTATATCATGTAAGTTTCGGTAATTATTCTTATGCTTCAAGGATTTATGGAATATTGTGTGTTCCAAAAGCCCAAGGCAAATACCCGGCAGTGTTGAAACTTCCAGGGGCAGGTGTAAGGGCATATCTTGGAGAAGTGGAAAGAGCAGAAAAAGGAGTTATAATTCTGGAAATCGGAATACATGGCATTCCTGTAAATATGGAAGGTCCTGTATATACTAATCTTTATATGGGAGCTTTGAGAAATTATCATTCTTTCAATCTTGACGACAGAGACAGATATTACTATAAACGTGTCTATATGGGTTGTGTGAGAGCTATTGATTTCTTGTATTCATTACCTGAATTTGATGGCGAAAACTTGGGAACATTTGGAGGAAGTCAGGGAGGAGCCTTGTCTATAATTACAGCAGCTTTGGATAATCGTGTTAAAGGACTTGTATCTTATTATCCGGCATTGTGTGATATGGTTGGATATCTGCATGGAAGGGCAGGAGGTTGGCCTCATTTTCTGAAAGATGAGAAAAATCGTACTCCGGCAAGAATATACACGGCAAGTTATTATGATGTGGTGAATTTTGCCCGTCAGATAAAAGTCCCCGGATTCTATACCTTTGGATATAATGATACTACTTGTCCTCCTACTTCAGTATATTCCGCATATAACGTTATAGAGGCTCCAAAGACATTAGTTGTAGCGCAAAATACGGGACATTATGCATATCCTGAACAGACTAACAAAGCATGGAAGTGGATGATGGATTTGTTGAAAGTAAATAATAAATGATATGGAAATGAAGAAAATATTCTTTAGCTTGTTTTTCATTACTTTTTCCATCTGTTTGGGAGCGACGGAACAGACTATGATAAATGTTTATGGGAGAGATTTCCATTTGTTGAATGGAAAATGGAATGTCATAGTGGATTTATATGATCAGGGACGTCGTATGGAGGTCTATAAAAATAGAGCACCTCAAACCAAAGAAGAGTTTTATGAATATTCATTTGAAAACGGAATGAGGTTGAACGTACCTGGAGACTGGAATTCACAATCATCAGAACTGAAATATTATGAAGGCACAGTCTGGTATGGACGTCATTTTAAGGCAAACATTTCTCCTGATAAAAGGCAGTTCCTGTATTTTGGTGCTGTCAGTTATCGGTGTCGTGTTTATTTGAATGGACATGAAATCGCTTCTCATGAGGGAGGATTTACTCCATTTCAGGTGGAAGTTACTGATATATTGTCAGAAGGTGATAATTTCCTGGTAGTGGAAGTAAATAATACCCGTTCGGTAGATGCTATCCCGGCAATGGCATTTGATTGGTGGAATTACGGAGGAATTACACGCGATGTTATGTTGGTGACTACTCCACGTCTGTTTATCCGTGATTATTTTGTACGTTTGGATAATGTACAAAAAGATTTAATACATGCCACTGTCGCTTTATCTGCAAAAGGAGTTCGAGATGTACGGATTGAAATACCAGAGTTGAATATTGAGCGTACACTTCAAACAAATGAAGAGGGTGTAGGTTCGATTTCGTTAAAGGTGCGCAAGTTGGAACTATGGGAACCGGAAAAAGCACGACTATATAAGGTCGTGATAACTTCTGAAGAAGATAAAATAGAGGAAGAAATAGGATTTAGGCAGATAACTGTGGATGGAACACGTATTTTGGTTAATGGAAATCCTGTTTTTATGCGTAGTGTATCTTTTCATGAAGAGATACCACAACGTATGGGAAGAGCTTTCTCAGAGGCTGATGCTTCAATGCTTTTGAATGAGGCTAAGGCTTTGGGGGTAAATATGATTCGGTTGGCACATTATCCGCAAAATGAGTATATAGTACGAATGGCTGAAAAGATGGGGATTATCTTATGGCAGGAGATTCCTATTTGGCAGGGAATAGATTTTGAGGACAGAGGTACTTTGGATAAGGCTCGGACCATGCTTAGAGAGATGATAAATAGGGATAAGAATCGCTGTGCGGTATGTTTTTGGGGTGTGGCGAATGAAACTAAACCTTCAGATGCTAGAAACGCGTTTTTGTTATCATTACTGAAAATGGGGCGTTCGATGGATTGCAGTAGGCTTTATGTGGCGGCATTTGACCTTGTTTATTTCAATAAGAATACCCGTCATTTCGAGATGGATGACCCTTTTACAGCAAATCTAGACGTGGTGGCTGTGAATAAATATATGGGATGGTATCATCCGTGGCCTCTAAGCCCTGAAGAAGCAGTATGGGATGTTGTTCCAGACAAGCCGCTTATTATTTCGGAATTTGGTGGAGAAGCCTTGTATGGTCAACATGGAGATGAAGAAGTGGCTTCTTCATGGAGTGAAGAATATCAGGCTAAGTTGTATAAAGATAATATTGAGATGTTTAATCATATTCCGAATCTTTGTGGAGTTTCTCCATGGATATTGTTTGATTTTCGTTCTCCTTTCCGTTTTCATCCGACTAATCAGAGTGGATGGAATAGAAAAGGATTGCTTTCCGATCAGGGATTACGTAAAAAGGCATGGTACATCATACATGATTATTATCAAAAGAAAAAATATATTAAATGATGAAAAGTATAAAAGTTTTATTAAGTACCGTTTTATGCTTTTGCATATTATTGGTAGAGAATGGTTATTCAAAAAATATTACAGAAAATTCTAAGATAATTAAGATTCTTTCAATAGGGAACAGTTTTTCACAAGATGCGGTAGAGCAGTATCTGCATGAATTGGGAGAGGCAGAAGGTTATGAACTTGTAATAGGAAACCTTTTTATTGGTGGCTGCTCTTTAGAACGTCATGTAGACAATATTAGGAAAGACGCGGCTGCGTATGATTATCGTAAAATTGGGCTTGATAGTAAGAAAGTTCATTATTGTAATATGAGTATTTCTAGGGCATTGGCCGATGAAAAATGGGATTACGTGAGTTTGCAACAGGCTAGTCCTTTCTCAGGAATGTACGAAACGTATGAAACATATCTTCCAGAATTGTATGAATATGTCAAGGAAAGGATAGATAAGCGTTGTAAGATTGTTTTTCATCAGACTTGGGCTTATGCTAAAGATTGCAGGAATACTGGGTTCAAGAAATATGATAACAATCAGATAACAATGTATAAAGCTATTGTGGAAACGGTAAAAAAAGCATGTAAACTTGTGGACTTTTATCGGATAATTCCTTCCGGAACAGCTATACAAAATGCCCGTACTTCTTTTATTGGAGATCATTTGAATCGTGACGGATATCATTTGGATGTAAATGTCGGACGTTATATTGCTGCTTGCACCTGGTTTGAAGTATTGACCGGAAAGAATGTAATAGGCAATAAGTTTGTACCTGAAAATGTTTCTGATGAATATCGTGATATAGCACAATTGGCAGCACACGAAGCTGTCCGCCATCCTAATAAAATTACTGATTTGTCTTATATAAAAGATAGCTCGCGATACAAAAATCCTTCTATTCCTGTTGATATAAGAGTGAATGATTTATTATCGCGCATGACGTTGGAAGAGAAGATATATCAGTTAAACCAATATACATTGGGAAGAAATAATAACGTAAATAATATTGGAGAGGCTGTAAAGAACATTCCAGCAGAGATAGGTTCACTTATTTATTTTGAATCTAATCCAAAATTGAGAAATTCAGTACAGAAAAAGGCTTTGAATGAATCTCGTTTGGGAATTCCTATTTTGTTTGGTTATGATGTTATTCATGGATTTCGTACCATTTATCCGATTTCACTTGGACAGGCAGCCTCTTGGAATCCAGAACTTGTGGAGGATGCATGTGGAGTTGCGGCTCAGGAAGCGTTCACTTCAGGAGTAAACTGGACATTTTCTCCAATGGTGGATGTGGCACGTGATGGACGCTGGGGAAGAGTCTCTGAAGGTTATGGAGAAGACCCTTATGTGAATGGAGTTTTCGCGGCAGCCTCAGTAAGAGGGTATCAGGGAGATACATTGTCTGCTAAAAACAAAGTAGCAGCTTGTTTAAAGCATTATGTAGGTTATGGGGCTTCTGAAGCTGGGCGTGATTATGTTCCAACAGAAATTTCAAAACAGACTCTTTGGGATACTTATTTGCCTCCTTTTGAGGTAGGCATAAAAGCTGGTGCTGCAACTGTGATGAGTGCGTTTAATAATATTAGTGGAATTCCTGCATCAGCCAACTATTATACTTTGACAGAAATTTTAAAGAAACGTTGGAAACATCGTGGATTTGTGGTGTCAGACTGGGATGCAGTAAAACAGTTGATTACACAAGGACTTGCGGCAAATGAAAAAGAAGCTGCATGGTATGCTTTTTCTGCAGGATTAGAGATGGATATGACAGACAATTGTTATCAAAAACATTTGGGTAAACTGGTAAAGGAAGGAAAAGTTTCTATGGCTGCAATTGATGATGCTGTTGGACGAATATTACGATTGAAATTTGAATTGGGATTATTTGAAAATCCATATACTGAAGTATTACCAGATAACAGTCGTTTTTTATTGCCGTCAAGTTTGAATGTAGCTGAACAGCTTGCTCAAGAGTCGATGGTACTATTGAAGAATGATAAAGGTGTACTCCCTTTGAAAAAAGAACAGAAGATTGCTTTTATTGGACCAATGGCTAATAATCGTTTGCATCTGTTGGGCTCATGGTCTGCACATGGAGATGAGAAAGATGTGATATCTATCCTTGATGGCGTGAAGAAAGAAAAAGGATTTCTAGCAAAGAATATATTGTTTGCCGAGGGATGTGGCTTCGATGGTAATGAACAGAGTGGTTTTGCTGAAGCTATTAGAGTCGCGGAACAGGCAGATATAATAATAGCTTGTTTGGGTGAAAAGAAAACTTGGAGTGGAGAAAATGCATCCCGTTCTGTTATAGCACTTCCACGGATACAAGAGGAGTTGCTTGAGAACTTGAAAAAAACGGGAAAACCATTGGTCGTATTACTTTCAAGCGGACGTCCTTTGGATTTGTCACGTATAGAGCCTTTGGCTGATGCTATGTTGGAAATATGGCAACCAGGTATTACGGCTGGAATTGCTGTTGCAGGTATTCTTTCCGGCAGATATAACCCATCAGGGAAATTACCTATAACTTTCCCTTATACAACAGGTCAAATTCCTATTTATTATAATCATCGTAAAAGTGGAAGAACACATCAAGGTAAATATCAGAATATTACAAGCGAACCATTATATTCATTCGGACATGGATTAAGCTATACTAAATTTGAATATGGAACTTTGAAGTTGTCGTCTAGTAAAATACGACGTGGAGATACATTGAGGGCAGAAATCGAAGTGAAAAATGTGGGGAATTATGATGGGAAAGAGACCCTGTTATGGTTTGTTGCTGATCCTTTTTCTTCGATAACTCGTCCGGTAAAGGAGTTGAAATATTTTGAGAAAAAAGAAATCCCTGCGGGGGAAAGTAGAATCTTTACGTTCGATATAAATCTGGAACGAGATTTAGGATTTGTGAATGAAGATGGGAAACGTTTGCTGGAGAATGGTATCTTCTATATTATGGTCAAAGATCAAAAAGTAAAGATTGAATTAATTGATTAAATTGTGAGTATGAGGTTAAAATGGATGGCCATGATATTGGCCTGTGCTAATTGGATATTTGGGTATGCTCAGCGTACTGAATGTTTATTGGAAGAGCACTGGAAGTTTATAAAAGAAGATGTCGTTGGAGCTCAGTTGGTTACGTATGATGATACAAAATGGGAGACAGTTTCCGTCCCTCATGATTGGGCTATTTATGGTCCGTTTGATAGAAACAATGATTTGCAAAATGTGACTGTCGTACAGAATCTGGAAAAAAAAACTTCGTTAAAAACCGGACGTACCGGAGGGCTGCCTTATGTGGGAACCGGCTGGTATCGGACTACATTCAAGGCTCCCCAAGGAAAGCATACCACCTTGGTCTTCGACGGGGCAATGAGCGAAGCACGTGTATATGTCAATGGAAAAGAAGTCTGCTTCTGGCCTTACGGTTACAACTCATTTTACTGTGATGTGACCGATGTGGTCCATGCGGACGGTAAGGAAAACATGCTGGCCGTAAGACTGGAGAACAAGCCCCAGTCTTCACGCTGGTATCCGGGAGCCGGACTGTACCGGAACGTGCACGTGTTATCCACCGAAAAGATACATGTGCCTGTCTGGGGTACGCAGATTACGACTCCCCACGTAGGCAAGGATTTTGCCTCTGTATGCCTGCGCACTCAGATTGAAGGAGCCGGCACAAAAGAACTGACCGTAGTTACGGACATTCTTTCCCCGGAAGGGAAAGTGGTCGCATCCAAGGAAAATAAAGGCCACATCAACCACGGACAGCCTTTCACACAAAATTTCCTTGTAGCGAATCCGTCCTTATGGTCGCCTGAATCTCCGGCATTGTATCAGGCCGTATCCAAAATCTATTGTGAAGGGAAACTGACGGATACCTATACAACCCGCTTCGGCATCCGTTCCATCGAGTTTGTGGCCGATAAAGGTTTTTACCTGAACGGACAGCACCGGAAGTTTCAAGGGGTATGCAACCATCATGACCTGGGCCCCTTGGGAGCTGCAGTCAACAAATCAGCTCTCCGCCACCAGCTTTCACTCCTGAAGGATATGGGCTGCGACGCTATCCGGACTGCCCATAACATGCCTGCTCCGGAACTGGTGGAACTGTGCGATGAAATGGGTTTCATGATGATGATTGAACCTTTTGACGAATGGGATATAGCCAAATGTAAAAACGGCTATCACCGCTATTTCCAAGAATGGGCCGAAAAAGACATGGTCAATATGCTCCGGCACTACCGCAACCATCCCAGCGTGATTATGTGGAGCATCGGTAACGAAGTGCCCACCCAATGTAGCCCTGAAGGGTATCGGGTGGCTAAGTTCCTGCAGGATATATGCCACAGAGAAGATCCTACCCGGCCGGTCACCTGCGGAATGGACCAGGTGAGCTGTGTTTTAGATAATGGATTTGCTGCAATGATTGATATTCCTGGGTTGAATTATCGTACTTCTCGTTATGAGGAAGCATATCAGCGTTTGCCGCAAAATCTTATTTTGGGATCTGAAACGTCTTCCACTGTGAGTTCGAGAGGAGTATATAAATTACCCGTACAAAAGGGATTTAGTGTACTTTATGATGATCATCAATGTTCTTCTTATGATTTGGAAGCTTGTGTATGGTCTAATATCCCCGATATTGACCTGGCACTGGCAGAAGACCACGACTGGACACTGGGACAATTTGTTTGGACTGGTTTTGATTATTTAGGAGAACCTAGTCCGTATGATAAAGATTCATGGCCCAACCACAGTTCCATGTTCGGCATCATCGACCTGGCTTCCATTCCCAAAGACCGCTATTATCTGTATCGCAGTGTATGGAACAAAAAAGCGGAGACCTTACATATTCTTCCCCATTGGAACTGGGAAGGGCATGAAGGAACCGAAGTGCCTGTGTTTGTATATACCAGCTATCCTTCCGCCGAGTTATTCATAAACGGAAAAAGTTTCGGCAAACAAACCAAACACGGAGAAACTCCGAAGAACCGTTTCCGCTTGATGTGGCCTCATGCCATCTATGAACCCGGAGAAGTCAAAGTGGTCGCTTACAATCAAGCCGGAGAGCCCGTAGCAGAAAAAATGATACATACGGCAGGAAGACCTCATCATATAGAATTGTCTACAAAGCGAGAGTCTTTGGTGTCGGACGGGAAAGATTTGGCTTATGTGACTCTTAAAATAGTTGATAAGGATGGGCGTTTATGTCCGCAGGATGGGCGACTCGTGTATTTTCAAGTAGATGGTGAAGGACGATTTCGTGCAGCCGCTAATGGAGATCCTACTTGTTTGGATTTATTCCATTTACCCCAGATGCATGTTTTTAATGGAATGTTGACATTAATAGTGCAGTCTGGCAAAAAGGAAGGATATATTAAGGTGAAAGCTACATCTCCAGGCATTAATGCTGGGATGTTGCAATTAAAGGTTAAATGACGAAGTGAAATGTTTTAGATTGATCAAAAAGGTTTATTTATTCCTTAATCTATGTTATAAAACATGTGTAAACGTGCACAATACTTGCATAATTCCAGAAAGTCTGTACCTTTGCAACGTGTTTTTCATAGTATTAGATTTAAGGTTAACAAAGGTTGGAGTTCAGCGGAACTCCTTTTTTTATGCCTTTATCTGAGCAAAAGAAAAACAACCCCTTGTTTACAGATAATAAAGAATAGAGAAATGGCAATACTTTCACC
>NZ_JANRHN010000036.1:0-33461 GCF_024733745.1 Bacteroides sp. ET225
TTATTGATTTGTTATTCCCTCGCTCGTCCGCGGTACCGCCGAATGCCGAAGCAAAACTGCGGAACCGCACTATCCTTGTTGTCTGTCCTCACAATTTCAATGATCTCTTCCAGCTCTCTTTAGGAAGAGAGAGCGACTACAAATGTACGGCAACATTTTCAATCCTCCAAATTTTTTCTCGTTTTTTTTCAAAAAAACTCAGAAAAAAAACATCGCCACATACTTTTCAGTCATTCATTAACCGCTCTTCCTTTTCGAAAGCGAGTGCAAAGATAGACGGTCTTTTTGACATCTGCAAACATTTGAAAGACTTTTTTCAAAAAAAGATGCTGTGCAACATAAAACGCATTGTAATACAAACTGTTAAAGCAACCAGGCATCCAAAAACAAAATATTATGCAATTCCAGTCCCTACATATAATATATAGAGCGATGCAGAACCCGTTTTAATCCCGTCAATCTACAGCCCTAAATTCTTTAGAAGCCGCCAATTTATACGCACGTCCATCCAAAACGACAGATATGTCTGATGAAGACGCATACATCCAACGGTTTCCCTTCTTCTGAAGAACGACATCGGAAGGTGTTTCAGCCTTTACACTGAAGGCGCCCGAGCGCAGCAGGGTCCCCCCTCCCATAAAACAAAGCCGAAGCGATCCGCCTTCATCCGTACGCACCAGCGAACAGACAGAACGGGCCTCCGTATCTCCCGAAGCGACAATTTCATGCGGGTCGTCCGAAGACAAGACCAAATCTGTACTTCCATCAACAAGGCACACCTTCACAGCTACCTTTCCCTTTTTCCCCGTTTCCGGGAAAGACACAGACCTGATACGCGATGGCGCACTTTGCGTGTGAGGCTCATAAACGGCTACAAACGGACGACTCCAGGCTTCACCGTTCTGGCGCGCAACAAAAGTAAGGGTCGGCTGGTCGGCCAGCACGTACGGCATGTCCTTGATCCGGCTGAGCCCTTCTGTCATCGGGCTCAATGCAGCAAATACCTCACGATCTTTCTCTCCCTTCATCCACATCGACATCGTGATATTATCTTTGTCGGGCATATTGATGGTAAAGTCAGCCCTCACGTCTTTGTCCGTCTTTGCACTTTTCTTATCATAAATGTATGAATAGGCATACAGATGCCCTCCTGCAAAAGCCAGTTCTTCAGTAGGCCGAAGATCGAGCGGGCTTCCGTCGGCAGCATTCAGCGTCATCACCTGCCCCAGATTGTGGTAGAAATAATCATGCATCCGGTCCCCTCCTTCCACTTTACGGCTTCGGAACACATCGATATAATACCCCGTCGAGTCAGACGTATTGACAATGCCATTCATCCGCGTCTGGTCGGCGTAGGTTTCAGGTTCGCGGAAATACACCTCGCTATAGGATATCGGCTGATAATCCACCTTTGCGCCCGGCTGAGGATACATGCAGCGCAATTTGAACGAATGGCAGCTTTTCATAACCGGATATGACGAAACGCCGTCAACGCAAACAGTGTTATGCGAAGGAAACTGGCTATAATACTCCAGATAATCAAGTCCCTGATACAGCGTCTTGCCAATGCCGGCATCCGGACCGAGCACGTAACCCTTGCCATAAAGCTCCATGCTGATACCGTTGGCGTGCATGTGGTTGCCCTCGCTTGCATTGAGCGACAACATCAGACTGTTGCGCGGATGCATTCCGTTGCGCTGCACCAGCCAGCTCACGTTAGGCGCATAAAAAGCAGGCGTTACATAATCGTCAATCTTGCCCGCCTCAACGGATCCGTCAATCTCCAGCGGCTTTCCAGCGAAGAAAGAAGTCACCGCCACAGGCATATTCTTCCGCACTTCCGCCGGTTCGGACGCAGAAGGATCGAAAAGTTTCAGCATGGCAGTAAACTTGCGTTCTTCCTCCTTCTTTCCATGCTGGCGCGCATTGGCAATCATATGCCGGAATATATCCGTACGGAGAGGCCCCGGGTGCGTGTCACCGAACCCGCATACCATCCGGTTTGGGAAAAGATACTGAGGCATCGCCTCAACCGCTTTCGGAAGCACGGGAATTTCTTCCGCGAGATCCATCTTCAGGTTGCGGTCGAAAAGATTCACGAAGCTGGCATAATCGCCCACTACCACGCTGCTGTAGCCCGGACATTCGGCCCAAATGCCTGTGGAAGAATCGAACCCGTAGTCCGCCAGTTTTTTCAGCGACCATTGGCGGATCGACGACTTGTTAAGCAGGTAGTCAATGTAATACTGGCGGCCTTTTCTGTCGGCATAAGCCGAATCATCCTCAAGTATCAGCGCAATATTCATCACATAATGCGCCTGCAACAGGTTCCAGTTGTTATGAGGAACTCCTTTCGCTATGATGTTGTCGGCACATTTCTTGAATGCAGACGCATAAATGTCCATTCTCTCCGGATGTTTCTCTGCCAGGTAATCATACAGAAAATCATAAAGCGGAACCAGATTGTTGAGCGCATCCTCGTGAATCACCTCAAACGAAGTCATCCCCACCAGCGTCTGCTGATGTCCGTGGTTCAGATCCACCGGCACGTTTCTGTAATAAAGTCCCGAAGCATACGTGTCAAAAACCGCATCCGCAGCCTCGGCATACTTTTTCTCTCCCGTCATCCACCAAAGGAAAGCCGCATCCCGGGCAATGCCGATGATTTCATTGTTTATACTCTCGATGATTCTTCCCGTCTTGCCGATATTCACCCACTCGTATGCTTTAAGAGATGTGTTTTCGAGATACATTCCCCTGGCGTCCTCCTGATAAGGCGCAAGCTCTTCAAGCTTCGGGCGGCGATAGTTTGTTCCGTGTCCGCGCGCGCCGGTAAAGACAACCGTCGGCACAGGCGCCCTGTCCCCTCCCGCATGGTCATAGAACTCCCCTCTTATATATACATCCGTGGCATGCGTGTTCCAGTACATCTGCAAGCGCGACGAGAGCCAGTCGCTGCCCTTGTCAACATACCTGTCGGTACGCTCTTTCAGACGGACAAACACCTGCTCCGCCCATTCTTCCTTCTCTATCAGTTTCTCCGTTTCTTTCTTTCCCTCTTGCGTGGTCAGGTAACGGGGATGTCCCTGAGGCAAGGAGAAAGACAAGTCAGTCTGCGCATTGAGCGCCAAGGTCAGAAACATGCTGACCATCCATGCTATTCTTCTCATATGATTTTCGTTGTTTCTATATACTACGAATAAAAGAATCCATTTACTTAGAAACTGTTTTGAATTTCTCCAAAAAGTTTTTCTTGGCTTGATGTGTTCGTTTTCGTGTGTGCTTTGGGCTATTTTTTGGTCTTTTCCGCTTCTGTTCTTCGTCAGACAGCCCGCTATCTTCCTCATCACACAAACGGAAATGCCTCAAAAACTCATCCCAAATCAGCACACGATAAATTCAAAACAGTTTCTTAGAGCCTGTTTCAATTTTCCGGTTAAGTATTTTTATCCGCCCTTTTTGAGTTTGTTTCCGGTCTGTCTCCCCGCTTTCATTCGCCAGACAGCCCGCTATCACCCCGAAAACAATTCTGGCAGAGCAAAATTTAAACGACAGGCTCTTAAACAGACCGTCTGATTCGCCGCTCCGGCAGAAGTTTCCGGTATCTGTTGGGCGTACACCCTTCCAGCCGCTTAAACCACCGGATAAAGTGCTGCGGGTTTGGCCGACAGACAAAGCCTGTCCGCACAATACGGCACGGTGGGCACACCGTCCGTTGCCTCCTTTTGCCCGCAAATTTATCATTTCTGCGCAAAAGTCAAGCGATCTTCTTCCAAAACATTCCGGCCGGCATTGCTGCCGAACGCGGCATACAACAGCAACCGCCAGAGCCTGCTACGCTTCCAGCCTGATGCCATCCGCGCCAATACCCGGATTGTAGAAGCGCTTAACGCTTTCGGCCGCACAAGGGGAATCACACCCGCCCAGACAGCCCTGGCCTGGCTGATGAACAAAAAGCCTTTCATTGTTCCCATCCCCGGCACGACAAAGCTGTCGCATCTTGAAGAGAACCTCCGTGCCTGCGACATCACATTCACCCAAACGAAATGAAAGAACTGGAAGACGCGGTGTCCGCCATTCCGGTTATCGGCAGCCGCTATGACGCTTTGCAGGAATCCAAAGTGCAGAAGTGAAGACACGGGCGACGAGTGCTGCCGCGTATATGTATGACTGCTGCGTGAACGGCAAACGGCACGAGCCTGCACCAAAGAGTCAGCCAGTCCGCCGGCACCATCTTCTCATCCTCTCAAAATCCGGCTGCCTGCACGCTCCCCATACCCGACTTCCGGAAATAAGGATGAAGAATGACAAAACTTTTCATAAAACATGTTCAAGAACATGCGCCATAATTAGTGTAATTTTACACTTATTCGTAATATTGCACCCGGTAATCAGAACGATAAGCCTCAAACCGAAAAGACAACCGTTCATCAACCTGAGAAATCAATACGTATAATTTATAAACAATAAAAAATTATGGACTGGAATTCACAACAATTCGTTTGGCTCGACTGGGCCATTATCGTAGCCGGAGTCGCCTTAGTGGCATGGGCTGTCTATCGCGCCGTACAAAAGGACAAACGCATGCAACAAGGAGCAGACAGCGAAGATTACCTTTTCGGCAAGGGAGAACCCTGGTATGTCATCGGCGCCGCCATCTTTGCGGCCAACATCGGTTCGGAGCACCTGGTAGGTTTGGCAGGCACCGGAGCAAAAGACGGTGTAGGCATGGCGCACTGGGAGATGCAGGGATGGATGATATTGATTTTGGGATGGCTTTTCGTTCCGTTCTACCAGCTTCTCAACAACAAGCTGGGCAAAATCATCACCATGCCCGACTTTCTGAAGTTCCGCTACACCAAACGCACCGGATCATGGCTTTCCATCATCACGCTGATCGCCTACGTCCTGACAAAAGTATCCGTAACGGCTTTCACCGGAGGCATTTTCTTTGAATACCTGCTGAACATCCCGTTCTGGTATGCCGCAATCGGACTCATCGCAATCACAGCGGTGTTTACCGTATTCGGCGGCATGAAGGGCGTGATGACCTTATCCGCCATCCAGACTCCGATTCTGATTATCGGCTCGTTTCTGGTGCTCTTCCTCGGCCTGCACCTGCTGGGCGACGGCAGCATCGCTGAAGGATGGTCGCAGATGATGGCTGCATGCAACGCGGCACACGACGGTTTCGGAACCACACACATGTTCCATACAGATCCTGCCGACCCGATGTATCCGAAGTTCCCCGGATATGTGGTGTTTATCGGCGCCTCAATCATCGGCTTCTGGTACTGGTGTACCGACCAGCACATCGTACAGCGTGTGCTCGGACAGACCAAGGGCGAAAGCAACGCTGCCGTAATGGCCCGCGCCCGCCGCGGCACGATTGCAGCAGGATACTTCAAGCTGCTGCCTATTTTCATGTTTCTGATTCCCGGAATGGTTGCTTACGCCCTCTCGCTGAAAGCAGGAAGCGGCATCGTAATGGACATCACTGACCCGCACGATACAGACGGAGCCTTCGCCATGATGGTGAAGAATATCCTCCCCGCCGGCGTGAAAGGCATCGTGACCATCGGCTTCGTATGCGCACTGGTGGCTTCGCTCGCCGCCTTCTTCAACAGCTGCGCCACCTTGTTTACAGAAGACTTCTACAAGCCGATGAGAAAAGGCAAAAGCGAAAGCCATTATGTGTTCATCGGACGTCTGGCTACAGTGGTAGTGGTATTGCTCGGCCTGGCATGGATGCCGATCATGATGAACATGGGCAACCTGTATTCTTATCTTCAGGACATCCAGTCACTGATCGCTCCGGCCATGGTTGCCGTATTCGCTCTTGGCATCTTCTCGAAGAAGATAACGCCGAAAGCCGGCGAATGGGGCCTGATCGGCGGCTTTCTGATAGGCATGGTGCGCCTGTTTACCAATGTCGTCACAGAATCCGGCACAAAAATGATGGACGGCGCATTCTGGGAATGCACACGCTGGTTCTGGCAGACCAACTGGCTCGTCTTCGAAGTATGGCTGCTGGTATTCATCATCATCCTGATGGTTGTCGTATCCTGCTTCACCCCGGCTCCTTCGAAAGAACAGATAGAAGCCATCACCTTCACCAGCGACTACAAGAAGGCTATCCGTGAGAGCTGGAACAAATGGGACGTCATTGCAACTCTGGGTGTAATCGCCTGCTGCGTGGCATTCTACTGGTACTTCTGGTAACATAAATCCGATACGCAAGGAGGTGTGCAAGAATGAATGCGGCAATTTGTTCTTACACACTTCTTTGTTTTGACGCAGGACAAACGCCCCATAAAGCGTTTCTCCGTCCTGCCCGGGCAGCCAGCCGGAGCAGGCACATGCAAGAAAAACAAGCAGTATATGTTGCATAACATAGCGGTTACTTGAACAACTTTCCCATATAAGTGTTACTTTTACACCATTCTAAAACATTCAATCATGAAAAGCATCAAAACAAACATTTTTGCAATGGGTGCCTCACTGGCTCTCCTTGCAAGCTGCGGAACGCAAGAAAAGAAAACCGAGCTCACCCTTTCAGGACTGGACCCCGCCAAGTTTGAAACAACCGTCGACGGGACAAAGCCTGTCAGACTCTATACACTGAAAAACCATAACGGCATGGAAGTATGCGTCACCAATTTCGGAGGACGCATCGTTTCGATTATGGTTCCCGACAAGAACGGCACAATGACCGACGTGGTGCTGGGATTCGACAGCATCGCAGACTACCAGAACATTCCAAGCGACTTCGGGGCATCCATCGGACGCTACGCCAACCGCATCAACAAGGGACAGATAACAATCGACGGCACGCTTATCCAACTGCCGACGAACAACTTCGGACACTGCCTGCACGGAGGTCCCACGGGATGGCAGTATCAAGTGTACGAAGCCAGCCAAAGCAACGACAGCACCATCGTGCTGACCATCAACTCTGCCGACGGCGACAACAACTTCCCGGGAAACGTAACGGCACACGTCACCTACTCGCTCACCGCCGACAATGCCGTCGACATCAGCTATGACGCCACTACCGACAAGACCACGGTCATCAACATGACAAACCACTCTTATTTCAACCTGAACGGTGACCCGTCGAAGCCCGCCACCGACAACATCCTGTACATTGCTTCAGACAGCATCACTCCCGTCGACAGCACATTTATGACCAACGGAACGATGATGGCGGTAAAAGGCACTCCGTTCGACTTCAACACGCCGAAGCCCATCGCTCCGTCAGTAACAGGATTCGACAACGAACAAGTGAAGTTCGGAAACGGCTTCGACCACAACTGGGTACTGGCTACTAAAGGCGACATCACCAAACCTGCCGCCAAGCTGACCAGCCCTGCCACCGGAATCAGCCTCACCGTCTACACCGACGAGCCGGGAATACAGGTATACACGGGCAACTTCCTCGACGGAACCGTCAAGGGAAAGAAAGGGATCACCTATCCGCAACGTGCATCCGTATGCCTGGAAACCCAGCATTATCCCGACAGCCCCAATAAGCCCCAATGGCCGTCTGTGCTGCTGAAACCGGGAGAAACCTATCACAGCCATTGCATATTCAAGTTTGGCGTGGAGAAATAAAGGGCGTACCCCTTTACATGCCAACAATCACTCTTCAACACACTAAAGATATGACGGATTATTACAGCAAAAACCCCAGATTTTATGTTGGCATCGACTGCATAATTTTCGGATTCGAGAAAAACCAGCTGAGCCTGCTGCTCCTGCAAAGAAACTTTGAGCCGGCCAAAGGACAATGGTCCCTGATGGGAGGGTTTGTCCAAGAAAATGAAAGTGCGGATGATGCGGCGAAACGCGTTCTGTTTGAACTGACCGGACTGAAGGATGTCTACATGGAACAGATCGGAGCCTTCGGTGAGATACACCGCGATCCGGGCGAAAGGGTTATCTCGCTGGCATACTATGCGCTGATCAACATCAACGAATACGACCGTGAGCTTGTAAGCCTTCACAACGCCCATTGGATGAATATCAACGAGCTGCCCGACCTGATCTTCGACCACAACCAGATGGTCGAAAAAGCAAGGAACGTGATGAAACAGAAAGCGTCGCGCGCACCCATCGGATTCAACCTGCTGCCCGAGCTCTTTACGCTGACCCAGCTGCAGAACCTCTACGAGGCAATCTACGGCGAACCGATGGACAAACGGAACTTCAGGAAGCGGATTGCAGACATGGGGTTTATCGAGAAAACAGACAAAATAGATAAAACAGGATCAAAAAGAGGAGCCTATCTGTACAAGTTCAACGACAAGGCTTACCAGAAAGACCCTAAATTCAAACTTTAAATATCATGCTAGAAAGTTTAAAAGAAAAAGTATTCCATGCAAACCTTGAACTGGTGAAACATGGACTGGTCATCTTCACCTGGGGAAATGTTTCGGGCATTGACCGTGAAAGCGGGCTGGTGGTGATCAAGCCGAGCGGAGTTTCTTACGACGAAATGAAGGCCGATGACATGGTAGTCGTTGACCTCGACGGCAAAGTGGTGGAAGGCGACCTCCGTCCTTCAAGCGACACGCCGACCCATCTCGTACTCTACAAAGCGTTTCCGGAAATCGGCGGTGTGGTTCACACGCATTCAACTTATGCTACAGCATGGGCACAAGCCGGATGCGACATACCGAACATTGGCACTACGCACGCCGACTATTTCCACGAAGCGATTCCATGCACCGCCGACATGACCGAAGAGGAAGTGAAAGGCGCCTACGAGCTGGAAACAGGCAACGTTATCGTAAAGCGTTTCGAGGGCTTGAATCCGGTCCATACACCGGGAGTGCTGGTCAAGAACCACGGCCCCTTTGCATGGGGAAAGGATGCCCACGACGCCGTGCATAACGCAGTGGTCATGGAACAGGTAGCCAAAATGGCCAGCATCGCTTATGCCATCAACCCGAACCTGACCATGAATCCGCTTCTGATTGAAAAGCATTTCAGCCGCAAGCATGGTCCCAACGCTTATTACGGACAGAAAAAATAACTTACCAAAAACAAATAAACTATGAATACATTTGACCAGTATGAAGTATGGTTCGTGACAGGAGCTCAGCTTCTGTACGGAGGCGATGCAGTCATCGCAGTAGACGCACACAGCAATGAAATGGTAGCCGGACTCAACGACAGCGGCAAACTGCCTGTAAAGGTTGTATACAAAGGAACAGCAAACTCATCAAAAGAAGTGGAAGCCGTAATGAAGGCTGCCAACAACGATGACAAGTGCATCGGCATCATCACATGGATGCACACGTTCTCTCCCGCAAAAATGTGGATACACGGCCTGCAGCAACTGAAAAAGCCGCTGCTCCACCTGCATACCCAGTTCAACAAGGAGATTCCATGGGATACGATGGACATGGATTTCATGAACCTTAACCAGTCGGCTCACGGCGACCGCGAGTTCGGACATATCTGCACACGGATGCGTATCCGCCGCAAAGTGGTTGTAGGCTACTGGAAAGACGAAGAAACCCAACGCAAGATTGCTGTGTGGATGCGCGTGTGCGCCGCGTGGGCAGACGCTCAAGACATGCTGATCATCCGTTTTGGCGACCAGATGAACAATGTGGCTGTAACAGACGGCGACAAGGTAGAGGCTGAAGTGCGCATGGGATACCATGTAGACTATTGCCCGGTAAGCGAACTGATGGAATATCACAGCCAGATCAAGGATGAAGAAGTAGAAGCGCTCGTCCGGACTTACTTCAACGAATACGACCATGACGCCGCACTCGAGGACAAATCAACCGAGGCTTACCAGAAGGTATGGAACTCTGCCAAAGCCGAACTCGCCCTGCGCGCCATACTGAAAGCAAAGGGAGCGAAAGGATTTACAACCAACTTTGACGACCTCGGCCAGACAGACGGAAGCCACTTCGACCAGATTCCGGGACTTGCTTCCCAGCGCCTCATGGCTGACGGCTATGGATTTGGAGCGGAAGGCGACTGGAAATCGGCTGCGCTCTACCGTACCGTATGGGTGATGAACCAGGGTCTGCCCAACGGATGTTCGTTCCTTGAAGATTATACGCTGAACTTCGACGGAGAGAAAAGCGCCATCCTGCAGGCGCACATGCTGGAAGTATGTCCGCTCATCGCCGCAAAGAAGCCGCGCCTGGAGGTTCATTTCCTCGGCATCGGCGTACGCAAGAGCCAGACAGCGCGCCTTGTGTTCACGTCAAAGACCGGCGCGGGATGCACAGCTACCGTTGTCGACCTTGGCAACCGCTTCCGTCTGATTGTCAACGACGTGGAATGCATCGAGCCGAAACCGCTGCCCAAACTTCCCGTTGCCTCTGCACTCTGGATTCCGCAGCCGAACTTCGAAGTGGGTGCAGGCGCATGGATCCTGGCAGGCGGAACTCACCATTCGTGCTTCTCATACGACCTGACTGCAGAATACTGGGAAGACTATGCTGAAATCGCAGGAATCGAAATGGTGCATATCAATAAAGACACCAACATCAGCGAATTCAAGAAAGAACTTCGCATGAACGAAGTCTACTATATGCTGAACAAGGCTCTCTGCTGATAAATACAGGAACACAGAAACGCGAGGACAAAGGGAGCGGAAAAGAGGCCCTGCACCGTCGGGTTTCTGTGTTCATTTTTCATTCTTCAAACTGAATATCATGAAATCAGACACAAAATCAATAATCGAGTCCGGGAAAGCGATACTGGGCATCGAGTTCGGATCGACCCGCATCAAGGCTGTCCTGATCGATCCGGAAAACAAACCCATCGCACAGGGAAGCCACATTTGGGAGAACCAACTGGTTGACGGACTCTGGACTTACAGCATCGAAGCGATCTGGAACGGGCTCCAGGACTGTTATTCAGATCTCCGTGCAAACGTAAAGGAACAATACGGAACGGAAATAGAAACGCTGGGAGCCATCGGCATCAGCGCCATGATGCACGGCTATATGGCCTTCAATGCCAACGATGAGATTCTCGTGCCGTTCCGCACATGGAGAAACACCAATACAGGAATGGCTGCAGCCGCTCTTTCCGAAGCCTTCGTCTTCAACATTCCGCTCAGATGGAGCATCTCCCATCTGTATCAGGCCATTCTGAACGACGAACCCCACATCAACGATATCACTTATCTGACCACACTTGCGGGCTATGCCCACTGGCAGCTCACCGGCGAAAAAGTGCTCGGCATCGGCGACGCCTCGGGAATGCTTCCCATCGACCAGGCAACAAAGAACTATTCGGCGGAAATGGTCGACAAGTTTGAAAACCTGATCGCGCCCAAAAAACTGAAGTGGCACCTGGCAGACATCCTCCCCAAAGTGCTTCTGGCCGGCGAAAATGCCGGTTTCCTTACCCCCGAAGGCGCGAAGAAGCTTGATGTGTCCGGACACCTGAAGCCGGGCGTTCCGCTCTGTCCGCCGGAAGGCGACGCAGGAACCGGAATGGTAGCGACCAACGCCGTAAAGCAGCGCACAGGCAATGTTTCGGCGGGAACTTCCTCATTCTCAATGATTGTGCTCGAAAAAGACCTTTCGAAGCCTTACGAAATGATTGACATGGTGACTACCCCCGACGGAAGTCCCGTAGCAATGGTACACTGCAACAACTGCACGTCCGACCTCAATGCGTGGATCAGCCTGTTCAAAGAATACCAGGAGCTTCTGGGCGTTCCGGTTGACATGAACGAAGTGTTCGGCAAGCTCTACAACCATGCCCTCGAAGGCGATGCCGACTGCGGAGGACTGATTGCCTACAACTACATATCCGGCGAACCCGTTACGGGACTTGCAGAAGGAAGGCCCCTGTTCGTGCGCTCGGCCAACGACAAGTTCAACCTCGCCAACTTCATGCGGGCCAACCTCTATGCTTCGGTAGGCGTTCTGAAAATCGGAAACGACATTCTTTTCAACGAAGAGAAAATCAAGGTCGACCGGATTACGGGACACGGCGGATTGTTCAAGACCAAGGGAGTGGGCCAGCGCATTCTGGCAGCAGCACTCAATTCGCCGATTTCGGTGATGGAAACAGCCGGCGAAGGAGGCGCGTGGGGAATCGCGCTTTTAGCTGCCTATCTCGTCAACAACGCGAAGAAACTGAATCTCGCCGACTATCTGGACGAATGCGTATTTGCAGGCAATACCGGTGTGGAAATAGCCCCCACTCCGGAAGACGTCGCAGGATTCAACGCATACATCAAGAACTACAAGGCGGGGCTGCCGATTGAAGAAGCAGCCGTCAGAAGCAAAAGATAAGCGCAAAGCCAAGAGCCTGCCTTGAATCTCCGCCAAGGCAACCACCAAACCGGATAGAACAGGATTCGGGCAGGCTTCCGGCAAGCACGGCTTATGGAGAAAAAAACCGACCGGGACATTTTTCGCTTTTCCAGCGACAGATGCGGGAAATATCTCCGCCCGAACCAAGCCGAATGACGGACCAAAGCCATGCTTCTGCCGGGAGAAAAAAAGGCAAACGGCGGAAATATCTGTGAAAAACAAGAAAAACCATACAGCACCTTTGCTTTATTTCTACATAAGGATTATCTTTGCCAATACTAAAATTTAACAAGAAGGATATCTCGTATCCATTGTGTAATTATTTAACCAACTTATCAAACATGAACAACAAACGAGTAATGGACCATGCGGCAAACAACATCCGCATTCTGGCCGCATCAATGGTTGAAAAAGCAAAATCCGGCCATCCGGGAGGAGCAATGGGCGGAGCCGACTTCATCAATGTGCTCTACTCCGAGTTTTTGCAATACGATCCCCAGAACCCGAAATGGGAAGGCCGCGACCGTTTCTTCCTTGACCCCGGACACATGGCGCCTATGCTGTACGCGCAACTGGCACTAATCGGGAAATTCACGCTGGACGAACTGCAGCAGTTGCGCCAATGGGGCTCTCCCACTCCGGGACACCCCGAAGCTGACGTGGAACGCGGTATAGAAAACACATCCGGACCGCTGGGACAGGGACACGTGTTTGCCGTTGGCGCAGCCATTGCCGCAAAATTCCTTGCAGCACGCACGGGAAACCCGACTTTCGCAAAAGAAACAATCTACGCATATATCTCCGACGGCGGCATCCAGGAGGAAATCTCTCAGGGAAGCGGCCGTATCGCCGGACATCTCGGACTGGACAACCTGATCATGTTCTATGACGCGAACGAAATCCAGCTCTCAACCGAAACAAACGCCGTCACAACCGAAGACACGGCGATGAAATACCGTGCATGGGGATGGAACGTTCTCGAAATCGACGGAAACGACTGCGACGAAATCCGCAAGGCTCTCACCGCCGCCAAAGCTGAAGACAAGCGTCCGACCTTGATCATCGGACACTGCGTCATGGGCAAGGGCGCACGCAAGGCAGACAACACTTCATACGAACACAACTGCAAGACTCACGGCGCTCCGCTGGGAGGCGACGCTTACAGAAACACGATCGTCAACCTGGGAGGAAACCCGGACGATCCGTTCGTGATTTTCGATGACGTGAAAGAGATGTATGCAAACCGCGCAGAGGAACTGAAAAACGCTGTAGCAGCACGCCACGAGGAAGAAAACGCATGGGCGGCAGCTAATCCGGAGAAAGCCGCACAACAGAAAGAGTGGTTCAGCGGAGCAGTACCCAAAGTTGACTGGGAGCATATCCAGCAGAAGGCGAACGATGCAACACGCAACGCTTCGGCAACGGTGTTGGGCGCATTGGCCCAGCAGGTGTCCAACATGATCTGCGCATCGGCCGACCTCTCCAATTCCGACAAGACCGACGGCTTCCTGAAGCAGACGCACTCGTTTGTCCGCGGAGATTTCAGCGGCGCATTCTTCCAGGCCGGCGTGGCCGAGCTGACAATGGCCTGCTGCTGCATCGGAATGGCGCTCCACGGAGGCGTAATCGCTGCCTGCGGAACATTCTTCGTATTCTCCGACTATATGAAACCGGCAGTCCGCATGGCTGCACTGATGCAGCTGCCCGTGAAGTTCATCTGGACACACGACGCATTCCGCGTGGGTGAAGACGGACCGACTCACGAACCGGTTGAACAGGAAGCTCAGATCCGCCTGATGGAAAAACTGAAAAACCACCACGGAAAGAACTCCATGCTGGTTCTCCGTCCCGCCGACGCTGAAGAAACCACCGTATGCTGGAAAATGGCAATGGAGAACACAGACACCCCGACAGCGCTGATTCTCTCACGCCAGAACATCAACATGCTTCCGGAAGGAACCGACTACAGCCAGGCTGCCAAGGGAGCATACATCGTTGCAGGCTCTGACGAAAACCCGGACGTGATTATGGTTGCATCCGGATCCGAGGTTTCCACACTGGTTGCCGGCGCAGAGCTTCTGCACAAGGACGGCATAAAGACACGCGTTGTTTCCGTTCCGTCTGAAGGACTGTTCCGCAGCCAAAGCAAGGAATACCAGGAAAGCATCATCCCGACAGGAGCCAAAGTGTTCGGACTTACCGCCGGCCTGCCCGTCAATCTGTTGGGACTGGTGGGAGCAAACGGCAAAATCTGGGGACTGGAATCATTCGGTTTCTCCGCTCCCTACAAGGTGCTTGACGAAAAGCTCGGCTTCACGGCAGAGAATGTATATAACCAAGTAAAGTCAATGCTCTGATGAAAGTGATAGGACTGGCTTCCGACCATGCGGGATTTGAACTGAAGCAGTATGTAAAGAAATGGCTGGAAGCAAAAGGATGGGAATACAAGGACTTTGGTACGTATACTGCCGACAGCTGCGACTATCCCGACTATGCGCATCCGCTGGCTGCGGCTGTGGAAAAAGGCGAATGCTATCCCGGGATAGCCATCTGCGGAAGCGGCGAAGGAATCAGCATCACCCTCAACAAACACCAGGGTATTCGCGCCGCTCTGTGCTGGATTCCTGAGATAGCCCATCTGGCACGCCTGCACAACGACGCCAACATATTGGTTATGCCGGGACGATTTATCGATACGGATATGGCCGACAAAATCATGACCGAATTCTTCAGCACTTCTTTCGAAGGAGGACGGCATAAGGCACGCATCGACAAAATTCCCGTAAAATGACACCGGACAACCGTTGAACGGACGCAAGGGGAACGGCGGACAAAAACCGCCTTCCCTCTACTATACTCAAAGCAGATTGACGTAAACAGGAACAGATATTTTTAAATTGCGTTAATCTGTTTTTTTTGATACCATCTCTTTTACTATGTTTGTAAACAAATTTATGCAACCATGAAAAAATACCTATTCATCTTGCTGGCTCTGCTCCCGCTGCTGGGATCGGCCAAAGACAAGAAAGACAACTCAGACCCGAAATACCTGGCCGGGGCTGTTACGACAGACGATGAAGGCAAAGTCTGCTTCACCAAAGAAATCAGCGTTCCGTCATTGTCGAAAGCCAAACTGTTCGACATCATGCTCAGCTGGGCAAACAACCGCTTCAAGCAGAACGGCGACCTGATAAGCCGGGTGGTCTATACAAACGAGGAAAAAGGAGATATCGCGGCTACCGCTGAAGAGTATATCATATTCTCATCATCCGCACTTTCGCTCGACCGGACACGCATCTATTACCAGTTTTTCATCAACGTGAATGAAGGCGCATGCAAACTCACCATGACGCGCATCCGTTACTGGTATGACGAAAACCGCGACGGAGGACAGAAATACAGCGCAGAAGAATGGATTACGGACGACATGGCGCTGAACAAGAAGAAAACCAAACTCGCCCCCATCTGCGGAAAATTCAGACGGGAAACCATCGACCTGAAAGACGACCTGTTCAAGAGCGCAACGGATGCCGTCGGCGAACATACGCTGGCCAATGCTGCACAGGCAGCGGTTGCGATGCAACAGCCGGCAGCCGCTCCAAGCATTACGGGCGAACTCAAAGACGTGAAACTGGAACAGCTTCCGGCCAACTTGAACGAGATAGCTGCAAACGGCAAGATTACGCTCACTGCAAACGAAGAGGAAGTGGAAATCAAGGCCGAAAACTGGGGAGGCTTCGGAAAACTCTTCAACAAGGATGTGGCCTATACGCTGATCGACCAGAGCCGGATTGCCGTAAGCGCAATGGCGGAACATGCCGACACTTATACGGTTTCGTTCTATATGCCGGGGGCTGCACAGCCCAGTGTCATCATCACGTGCAAGAAATCCATGTCGAAAGACATGAGCGCCGATGAACTAAAGACGCTCAGCCAGTCGATAGACACATCAAAATCATACAAGATGTATATCGGTGAAATCACCCGGATACAAATGAGATGACAGCCGTTGTGCGGCGGCGGAAAAACGGGACTCCATCAGACGGAGCTCCCGTTTTTTTTATTTTCCGTAAAAGAGGTACAACCCTCCGTAATCCGGATACAAGCATTCTGTATCAATAAAGCTAATTTTGCATCAGAATCTTTAAGAAACTGTTTTGAATTTATCGTGTGCTGATTTGGGATGAGTTTTTGAGGCATTTCCGTTTGTGTGATGAGGAAGATAGCGGGCTATCTGACGAAGAACAGAAGCGGAAAAGACCAAAAAATAGCCCAAAGCACACACGAAAACGAATACATCAAGCCAAGAAAAACTTTTTGGAGAAATTCAAAACAGTTTCTTATTATAATCCGCGTAAATCTGCGGTAAAAAGGCACTCACCCGAACTCAATCCCTTCTTTTCCCTGCGTGATTTCCCCGTGCCTGTTCTTCGCCACGATCAGCTCACGCCTCGGCGAGCCGCCGTTATCCGGACACCACAGCATCAGCACCAGGTCGGCATCCTGCTCGATCGCGCCGCTCTCGCGCAGGTGCCGGAGCTCCGGACGGTGGTCATACGACGACTCGACCTGACGGTTCAGCTGGCTCGACACGATTACCGGGCAGTCCAGCATACGGGCCAGCGACTTCAGCTTGCGGGTACACTCCGACACCTCCTGCTCGCGCGTCCTTCCGTGCTTCGCAACCACCCCCAGCAGCTGAAGATAGTCCACAATCACCAGATCCACTCCCCGCTTCGCCTTCATCCCCTTCGCGATGCAGCACAGCTGGTCGATGCTGATGTACGGCGTGTCGTCGATATACAGCGGCAGGCCTCCCACCCGCTTCAGCGCCAGGTCCAGACAAGCCATGTCACTCTCCGAAACGATTCCGCGCTTCACCGGCCTGTAGTCAATCCCGCTGTCAACGAGCAGCATCCGCTCGCCCACCTCCACGTTCATCATCTCCAGCGTGAAGAACAGCACAGTGTATCCCTCCTTCGCCGCCGTCGTAGCGAAGCGCAGGTCAAGCTGCGTTTTTCCCATGCCCGGACGCGCGGCTGTCAGAATCAGGTTTCCCGACTGCCACCCTCCGGTGATCTCGTCCAGCTTCGGGATGCCCGTCGGAATGCCGGTCACTCCCTGCCTGCTGCCCGACACACGCCTGCGTATGCGCTCCATCGTCAGCTCCATCACCTCGTCCACCCGCTTGAGGTGACTCTCCAGCGGCGAGCGGTTGAGCAGCAAGTCCAGCTCCTTCTGCAGGCGGATCACCTGCTCCAGCACGTCGACGGTCATATCCTCGCACCCGGCAATCTCGGCCGAAAGGATCTTCCACAGCTCCCTGCGCACGTAATACTCATACAGAATCAGGCAGTGGCGCTGGATGTGCGCCGACGAAAGCATCGTCCGCGTCACGGTGACCACTCCCAGCGGACCTCCCGCCCGCTCGAGCGTCCCCAGTTGCCTGAGCTCTTCCGTCACTACCAGAATGTCGATGGGTTTGTTTGCGTTGAATGCCGACACGACGGCCTCATAAATCAGCCGGTGCTTCTCGATGTAAAACATATCCGGATTCAAGCCTCCCAGGACTTCTCCGGCAACCGCCGTGTCAATGAGCAGCGCGCCCAGCACAGCCTCTTCAATTTCTTCGTTGTAGATCATTTTTTCAAAATTTAAAGTCAACTTTTTTGTTTTTACCACAGAGGGCACAGAATTATTTTTACCGCGGATTGACGCAGATTATCCTCTAACTCCTTCTTTAACTTCTCTAACTCCTTTAACTCCTCTAACTTCTTCTTTAACTTCTCTAACTCCTCTAACTTCTCTAACTTCTTCCCTAACCGCAAACCAACAACCTACCTCATGAAGCTCCTGTACTTCAGGTAATTCAGCCCCGTCCGCACATGCTCCATGCTTGCCAGCGAATAGAAATAGTCCTCCATCCGCTCCACCGCCAGCACACGCTCCTCCGGTGTCAGTGCGGTCCAGGCGTGCATGGCAAGAAACCGGTCGTGCGGTGTCAGGCGCGCACGCTGGTGGTAAAGCCTCCAGAACTCGTCGAAGTCCGCCTTCTCCCGCTCGCTCATGAGCGCCTCGCCCACCGACTTCGGCGAAATCTCCCTGCGCCGCAGCCGGCACGTTTCCTCATAGTTCATCCACGTAAACAGCGACGATTCGCGGTTGCGGTAACTCATCTTCAGCAGCAGCGCCCGCTTCAGTTGCCCCAGCAGGCGCAGCGTCCGCTTTTTCGACCAGTGCAGCTCTTCCGAAAGGCCGCTTACCGTGGCGTACATCTCTCCCATTTTCAGCCCCCCTTCTCCGCCCTCGTCGTCGTAGCAGCAGCGCAGCAGAATCATCACGCAAGCCTGCGCGTCGTTTTTCACAGGCGTGCTGTCGAACATCAGTTCCAGCAGCCTGCGAGGCAGCACAATCTGTCCCCCTCTTCTCGGATTTTCCAAAACAGCCATCAAATGTTTCATAGTCAGTAAAATTTTAAAATCAGAAATGCGACTCCATTCCGAATCACGGCACAAATATCAGCATTATAAAATTAAAAATATAGCCATGGATGGCTATGCCGCATTTTTTATTTGATTTAATCAAAACTTTAAACTAAATATGTTAAGCTTTTCGGAGAGAGAATTCTTTCGGGAGCGGTTATATTTCTGTTTTACAGAAGGTTAAGTTCTGTTTTTGTTGCAACCGCCTCAGGACGTCAAGGGAGGGTACCACGAAAGTCACACTTAAATCACTGTTTATTAATAGGTTACGAGCACGAGGGAACCACGAACGACACCACGAAACCTCAAACACACCTTATTAATAAAGAAAAAATAAAGAAAGAAACCCCTACCCCTTTGAATTTTGCTTCTTCGAGAAACGGGAGAAAGGCGATTTTTTTCGCCAAAGTGAAATTTAATGTAATTTAAACTTTAGACTTATGAAAAAAGGCATCTACAAAAGCGTCAGTCTGACCGAAGAAGAAAAAATGGAACACGCCGTTCTGGTATGCAGCTTTTTCCGCTCCACATTCAAGCGGCTGTCCGTCACCATCACCGAACTGACGATCATCACGGGGCTGACCAGCCATGCGTTCACCGACCTTTCCCGCAACTTCAGCGTGAAGACCCTGGCGCTGCTGTCGCTCGGGATGATGGAAGTATCGGAACGGTCGATCAGGATAACAAGGCTTCTTGCGCTGGCACGAACGGCAATCCACACGAGGCAATCGCTGGTTATCCGGCTGGCCGACGACACCGACACGCTCCGGCAAGGAGAGCACGTGCTTATCGGTCCGGCAAAGAGGCGCAGGAAACGGGGCTGAGCGGGCCGCAAGGTTACGGCTCGCCCAGGTATCTGACAATCAGTTCCACCTCCGGCCGGAGGAAGAACCACCGGTTTTTCACATACCCGGCTTCGGTCAGGGCAGCGTGCAGTGCCTCGCAGCGCCTGATCCAGCGGTTGAGATTGTTTAGTGCCTGTTTTTTCGCCGCGTACGGGAAGTAAAGCTGTGCAAGCTCACTTTTTCTGTACACTCTCATGCGGAAGGGTCGTTCGTCCGGCTCTTCCGCCATTCTTTTCAAATAGCTGATTCTTTCCATAGTCACATGAATTTTTCGTTTAATCCACCATAAATATACTGATTTTCTGTGAATTATGCAAGGAATTGGGGAAAGAAGTTGGGGAAGGAGTTAGGAAAGAAGTTAGAGGAGTTAGAGAAGTTAAAGGAGTTAGAGGAGTTAAAGGAGTTAAAGAAGTTAGAGGAGTTAGAGGAGTTAGAGGAGTTAGAGGATAATCTGCGTCAATCTGCGGTAAAAAATAACCCCGTGATACTCTGTGGCCTCTGTGGTGCCCCCCAAACATAACGGGTAAAACAACATCACTTAACGGGTTATTTTGAGTTAAATGATGGGAAAAATAAAAAAAAATACCCCATCACTTTGAACAATAGATAAAATGGCTTATTTTTGCACCCGTGTGGAACAATAAACCATTTTACCCGCCCCAAATGGGACAGGTAACGGCGAAGCCTACTTATACCGCAACTTATTAAGATAGAATTTGTAACCGATTTGTAACAGCAGAAAAAACTGCCACAAATCAAAAACTCTACAAGCATTCATGAAAGTATTCAAACTGCTCTGCATGATTGTCCTCACAGCGCTGACGGGCGCATGCACTTCCTACAAAAAAGTTCCGTATCTCCAAAACTCGGAAACAGTCGACTTATCCCAACTTCCCAAATCACTTTATGACGCGAAGATTATGCCGAAGGATTTGCTCACCATCACGGTAAGTACCACGGATCCGCAGGCGGCAGTGCCGTTTAACCTGACGATTCCGAATGCCATAAGCCTCTCACAAAGCAACAATCTGACATCCCAGCCTGTACTCCAGCAATACCTGGTAGACAACGATGGCAACATTGACTTCCCCGTTTTGGGAAAGCTCCACATCGGCGACATGACCAAGACCGACGTGGAAAAGATGATCCAGCAAAAGCTGCAGCCTTACCTGAAAGAAACGCCTATCGTAAACGTGCGTATGGTCAACTACAAGATTTCCGTATTGGGCGAAGTAACACGCCCCGGCACCTTCACCGTTTCGAACGAAAAGGTAAATATTTTTGAGGCTCTTGCCCTTGCAGGCGACATGACCATCTGGGGACAGCGCGACAACGTGAAGCTGATGCGTGAAGACAGTCAGGGTGAACGGAAAATCGTGGAACTGGACCTGAATGATGCCAATGTAGTCGGCTCGCCCTATTTCTACCTCCAGCAGAACGACGTGGTTTATGTCACGCCGAACCAGAAGAAAGCCAAGAACTCCGATGTCGGCACACAGACCTCTTTCTGGTTCTCCGGCGTATCGATACTCATTTCTCTCGCCACGCTGATCGTGACGCTGACCAATTAAAAGCGGCTCTTTCAGGAGGGTGTGTCAAAACAGAATTTAGCTCCATCGAAAATAATGTCATGTTGAACGAAGCATTTTGATCAGGATGACAGAATGAAAGCTGATTTATATTTTCACCTGCTTTAATAAACCGTCAATCATTAATTACCAAAATTCAACAACCAAACTGCAATGAAAGAAGAACTCTATACCGACTCGTTCGAAAATGAAGAAGAAAAGCCCGTAGACTACAAGGCCATCCTGATGGAATACCTGATGTACTGGCCCTGGATTGTGGGGTGCGCAGCAGCGGCACTGATTATCTGCTTTATATACCTCCGCTTCCAGACGCCTGTCTATAACGTCAACGCCACGGTGCTTATCAAAGAGAGCGACCCCAAACAGGGCGGTTTCGGCAGCGGCATGATCGAAGACATGCAGTCGCTCGGCATGATTTCCATGGCGAGCAAATTCGACAACGAGGTAGAAATCATCCAGTCGCGCAACCTGGTGCAGAAGGTGGTCGAGAAGCAGAACCTGTACATCCATTATGCACAGAAACGCAGTTTCGGCTATCCGACCGAACCGTATAAGAACAGTCCTGTCAGCGTATGGATGACTCCGCAGGAAGCGCAGAAGCTCTACGCTCCCCTGAAAATGGAAATCACCCGGCAGCCGGACGGATCAGCCGACGTTACCGCACGCTACGTAAGCGAACGGGAGGGCGACGAGCAGGAAACAACCCAGCATTTCGACAAGCTGCCTGCCATACTCAACCTTCCTGTGGGTGTCGTAACGCTCGCCGACAATACCCTGCCCAAAGACACGCTGGCAAAGGCTCCCGAAATCAAGGAAGCGCTTGCGGTGGAAGCGACCATCCAGTCGCCCGTTTCTGTAGCCGCAGGCTATAAAGCCAGACTGTCGGCCGAACCCACCAGCAAAACCACCAGCATCGTGGCACTGAATCTGAACGAAACGAACACCGCGCGGGCTGCCGACTTCATCAATACCCTCGTGGCACTCTATAACGAAGATGCCAACAACGACAAGAACGAGGTGGCAAGCAAAACCGCTGAATTCATCGACGGGCGTATCCAGATCATCAACAAGGAACTGGGAACGACCGAGGCTGAACTTGCCAGCTACAAGCAGCAGGCAGGGCTGACCGACCTGACCAGCGACGCCCAGCTCGCCTTGCAGGAAAACTCACAATACACGCAGAAGCGTGCGGAAAACAGCACCCAGCTCCGGCTGGTCGAGTTCCTGCAGGGATACATCAACAACCCCGAAAACGAATGGGAGGTGATACCCGCCAATGTGGGATTAAGCGACCAGGGATTGAGCAGCGCCATCGACAACTACAACCAGATGCTGATCGAGCGCAAGCGCCTGCTCCACACTTCTTCCGAAAATAACCCTGCGGTGAAGACACTGGATGCCGGCATCCGTGCCATGCGCGTCAATGTGCAGACCACGGTAGAGAGCGTGAAGAAAGGGCTCCTCATCACCCAGTCTGACCTCAACCGTCAGGCGGAACGCTACGAATCGCGCATCAGCAGCGCCCCCCAACAGGAACGCGAACTGGTGAGCATCGCGCGCCAGCAGGAAATCAAGGCGAACCTCTACCTGATGCTGCTGCAGAAGCGTGAGGAAAACGCCATCACCCTTGCCGCTACCGCCAACAACGGACGTATCATCAATACGCCGATGGCAAGCAGCGCTCCGGTATCGCCCAACGGGAAAATGTACTACCTGGTTGCCCTGATACTGGGCATTGCGCTTCCAGTGGGATTCCTCTACCTGCGCAACCTCCTCAAGTTCAGGATTGAAACCCGGACCGATATCGAGAAGATAACCAGCATCCCGGTAATCGGCGACGTGCCCCATACCGACCTTTCCAAGGAAAACCCCATCGTGATCCGGGAGAACAAGAACGACCTGATGGAAGAGATTTACCGCTCCGTCCGCACCAACGTGCAGTATATGCTGCGCCCGGGCGAAAAGGTCATCCTTTTCACTTCCACCACTTCGGGCGAAGGCAAGAGCTTCAATGCGGGCAACCTTGCCGTCAGTCTCGCCTACATGGGCAAGAAAGTGATTATCGTCGGACTGGACATCCGCAAGCCGGGACTGAACAAGGTGTTCAAGTTGTCGCGCAAGGAACGGGGCATCACCCAGTATCTTGCCGATCCGACCCTGCCGCTGGAAAGCCTCTGGCAGCAGTCGGAGGTTTCGCCCAACCTCTACATTCTCCCCGGCGGACAGGTGCCGCCCAATCCGACCGAGCTGGTGGAACGCGACGCGCTGAAGAAAGCCATCGACACGCTCCGCGAACGCTTCGACTATGTAATCCTCGACACCGCCCCCATCGGCATGGTGACGGATACGCAGATCATCGCCCGCCAGGCGGACATGAGCATCTACGTCTGCCGCGCCGACTATACCCAGAAGGCAGACTTCGAGATAGTCAACGCCCTCCGCGCCGAGAAGAAGCTCCCGAACATGTGCATCCTGCTCAACGACATAGACATGAACAAACGCCAGAACGGCTACTACTACGGCTATGGCAAGTACGGCAAATACGGCAAGTACGGCTATGGCAAGAAGTACGGTTACGGATATGGCTACGGATATGGGAAGTAGAGTTGGAGTTAAATTAAAGGAGTTAAAGGAGTTAAAGGAGTTAGAGGAGTTAAAGGAGTTAGAGGAGTTAAAGGAGTTGAGAAGTTAGAGGAGTTAGAGAAGTTAGAGAATAATCCGCGTAAATCTGCGGTAAAAAAATAAACCCCTGTGATACTCCGTGCCCTCTGTGGTAACAAGGAGTTAAAGAAAATATACAAAACGACAGCAAGTCCGAAATATATAAAAAAACGATTATAACATGAAGTCAACAGCTGAATATCTGGCATTATTGCGACAATATAAAAAAGCAAAAGCCATAGCATATGGAATAAAGATGTTAGGCATATTTGGCTCTGTAGCCCGAAACGAACAGACTGAGGACAGCGATATTGACATCGTTTATGAAGGTGAAGCAAATATCTTGCTTCGCTCCCGTATCCGTACAGAACTTGAAAACCTGTTAGGCTGTAAAGTTGATTTGATACGCTTCCGAAAGCAAACAGAAAACACTCCATTCGGACAAGCAATCCTCAAAGATCTCATTCTCGTATGAACATAGAACAACGAATATGTCAGATGTTGGGGCGCATAGAGGAATCAAATCATTATTAAAGGAGTTAAAGGAGTTAAAGAAGTTAGAGGAGTTAGAGGAGTTAGAGGAGTTAGAGAATAATCCGCGAAAATCCGTGTAAATCCGCGGTAAAAAACAAAAAACGCCAAACGATGACAAAAGAAACTGTATATTTGGATATTCCGCAAAATGACATTGCTTTTTTAAAGGAGCTTGTCAAAAAAATGGGTTGGAAGCTGCATTTCCAGAAGCCAGCAATAATTTCCACAACAGACAAGAGCGTAGACGAACTTTACGGCTGCATCCAATTGCCCAAAGATTTTGACTACAAAAAAGAGTTGGAAGAAGAACTTAAGAAAAAATATTTATGAAACGGATATTTCTTGACACCAATATTGTCATTGACTATCTGGCAAAACGAGAGCCTTTTGCTGAAGATGCATACCAACTTTTCTCAAAAGGAAAATCCGGCAAATATGAGCTATGCATATCTTCTCTATCTTTCACTACTATTTTTTACGTACTGAAAAAAATATGCGAGCATGATAAACTCATGGGGCTGTTAGAAAAGCTACAATCTTTGTCTGATGTTCTTCCGGTAAATGCTGAAATCATACAATCCGCAATAGAATCAGATTTCACAGATTTTGAAGATGCAGTACAATATTACTCAGCAACGGCAGCCGGTTGTCAAGTCATAATAACTAGAAACGCAAAAGATTTTACAACAGCCAATATACCAGTATATACTCCTGCTGAATTTCTAAATATTCAAGATTAAGCCAGTAAAAAAAGAAGTTAGAGGAGTTAGAGGAGTTATAGAAGTTAAAGAATAATCCGCGAAAAAAAATAAAACCCTGTGGCACTCCGTGCCCTCTGTGGTAACAAGGAGTTAGAGGAGTTAGAGAAGTTAGAGGAGTTAAAGAATAATCTGCGAAAATCCGCGATAAAAATAAAAAACCTGTGGCACTCCGTGCCCTCTGTGGTGAACAACAATAAACAAACAGTATGAAAGGAATTGTATTAGCCGGCGGCAGCGGCACACGCCTCTACCCCATTACGAAAGGAGTCAGCAAACAACTGCTCCCCATCTTCGACAAACCGATGATTTACTACCCGGTATCCACACTGATGCTGGCAGGAATCCGGGACATTCTGATCATCTCCACCCCAACAGACCTCCCTGCATTCAGACGGCTGCTAGGTGACGGAAGCAATTTCGGCGTGCGGTTTGAATATGCGGAACAACCTTCTCCCGACGGACTGGCGCAAGCCTTCCTCATCGGAGAACAGTTCATCGGAAACGATGCGGTCTGCCTCGTGCTGGGCGACAACATCTTCCACGGCAACAGCTTCACCGTCATGCTGAAAGAAGCGGTCAGAACTGCCGAACAGGAAAGCAAGGCCACCGTATTCGGCTACTGGGTGAGCGATCCCGAACGCTACGGCGTGGCGGAGTTCGACAAAAACGGCAACTGCCTGAGCATTGAGGAGAAACCCGAGCACCCCAAGTCAAACTATGCGGTGACCGGACTTTATTTCTACCCGAACAAGGTGGTTGAGGTGGCAAAGGGCATCAAGCCTTCCGCACGCGGCGAACTGGAAATCACCAGCGTCAACCAGCGTTTCCTTGCCGACAAGGAACTGAAGGTGCAGACCCTCGGACGCGGCTTTGCATGGCTCGACACCGGCACGCACGACTCCCTTGCCGAAGCGTCTACCTACATTGAGGTGATCGAAAAGCGTCAGGGACTGAAGGTGGCGTGTCTGGAAGGCATCGCCTACCGCATGGGATGGATCACTGCCGAAAAGCTGCGCGAAGAGGCACAGCCCATGCTCAAGAACCAGTACGGACAGTACCTGCTGAAAGTGATCGACGAGGTACAGCGCACAGGAGAAGCGAACCTCGATTAATTGTATTTTTATAAAACGCAGACTGGCACAGATTAGCGCAAAATGGAAAAAGATTTGATCTGCGTAATCTGCGGTTAAAGACACGGACAACAATGAACATCATCAAAACTGAAATAGACGGCGTGGTAATTATCGAGCCGCGCCTGTTCAAAGACGACCGGGGCTATTTCTTCGAGTCGTATTCCGAAAAAGACTTCAACGCCCAGGTGCGTGAAATCAGGTTTGTACAGGATAACGAAAGCAAGTCCTCCTACGGCGTGCTGCGCGGCCTGCACTTCCAAAAACCTCCTTATGCGCAAAGCAAGCTGGTGCGGGTGATCAAGGGTGCCGTGCTCGATGTGGCGGTAGACATCCGCAAAGGCTCCCCCACCTTCGGCAAGCACGTGGCCGTTGAACTGACTGAAGACAACCACCGCCAGTTCTTCATACCCAGAGGCTTCGCCCACGGATTCAGCGTGCTCACCCCCGAAGTCATCTTCCAGTACAAGTGCGACAACTTCTATGCTCCCCAAAGCGAAGGCGCACTGGCATGGGATGATCCGGACCTCGGCATCGACTGGCGCATCCCGTCCGACAAGATTATCCTCTCGGAAAAAGACAAGCACCATCCCCGCCTGAAAGACGCGGAATGGCTCTTCGATTACAACGAACAATTGTATTGATTAGGAGGAGTTAAAGGAGTTAGAGAAGTTAGAGGAGTTAGAGAATAATCTGCGGTAAAAATAACTCCGTGCCCTCTGTGGTAAAAAACAAAACAAAACAAACATGAACATCCTAGTAACCGGAGCAAACGGCCAGCTCGGCAACGAAATGCAGCGCGTGGCAAAAACCAGCTCCAACCATTACATATTCACTGACGTAGCCCAGCTCGACATCACCGACCGTGAAGCCGTGCTGAGAGCCGTAAAAGACAACAGCATACAGGTCATCGTGAACTGCGCCGCCTACACCAACGTGGACAAAGCGGAAGACGACAGCGAAACCGCCGACCTGATCAACAACAAAGCGGTTGAGAACCTGGCAATCGCAGCCAGAGAAAATGACGCGACCCTCATCCACATATCCACCGACTATGTGTTCAAGGGCGACCGCTGCACCCCCTGCCGGGAAGACTGGGAAACCGATCCGCTGGGAGTATACGGCATCACCAAGCTTGCCGGAGAAAAGAGCATCGAACGCACCGGATGCCGGCACATCATCATCCGCACCGCTTGGCTCTACTCTCCTTTCGGCAAGAACTTCGTGAAGACCATGCAGAAGCTCACCGCCGAGAAGGACAGCCTGAAAGTGGTGTTCGACCAGGTGGGCACCCCCACATACGCCGGCGATCTGGCAGACGCAATTGCCCGCATCATCGAAACCGGACAGCTCGGCAAGCAAGGCATCTACCACTTCAGCAACGAAGGCGTCTGCTCGTGGTACGACTTCGCCAGGGAAATCTGCGAGCTGAGCGGCAACACCTGCAACATCCAGCCCTGCCACAGCGACGAGTTCCCCAGCAAGGTGAAACGCCCCCACTTCTCCGTCCTCGACAAGACCAAGATCAAGGACACCTTCGGCATCGAAGTACCCTACTGGAAAGACTCGCTGAAGAAGTGCATCAGGGAGCTGGCGGCCAACAACGGGCAGTGACATCCTACCCTTCAGGGTACCGGAATACGCTGAAGGAACACAAATACAATACGAAAGAATATGGACTGAAAAAGCAGCAGGCAATATCTTAGATTTGAGGGGACTAAGAACGCTGCAATACGCTGCGTTCGTTGTGGGGAAGATGTGAAAAAGATATTGGTTTGTGGTTGAAAAATAGAATTCAGTACAACTCCTTCCACGGAATCTTACGAAAAAGCACCCCATATTGAAAACAGTTCACAACCTATTTATAAGTAATAGTTGAATAATTGTCTAAAAGTCAAAACACTGTGATATATTGTATCCTTGGTGATAAATATTAATATCAATGTATTTATGAAAACAATAATCATTACCGGCGGTGCCGGATTCATTGGCAGTCATGTGGTACGCCTGTTCGTCAACAAATATCCTGAGTATCACATCATCAATCTGGACAAACTGACTTACGCCGGCAATCTGGCTAATTTGAAAGACATTGAGAGCAAGTCCAATTACACCTTCGTGAAAGCCGATATCTGCGATTTCGACAAAATGCTGGAGCTGATGCGGCAATACCAGGTTGACGGGATCATCCATCTTGCAGCAGAAAGCCATGTGGACCGAAGCATCAAAGATCCGTTCACTTTTGCACGCACCAATGTAATGGGCACGCTTTCACTTCTACAAGCAGCCAAAATCTACTGGGAAAGCCTGCCTGAAGGATACGAAGGCAAACGTTTCTATCACATTTCTACCGATGAAGTATACGGTGCATTGGAAATGACCAATCCGGAAGGAATTGAATCACCGTTCACGACCAAGGCTTCATCCGAACATCACCACGCATACGGAAGCGAGTTCTTCACAGAAGAAACCAAATACAATCCCCACTCCCCCTATTCGGCAAGCAAGGCAAGCAGCGACCATTTTGTCCGCGCTTTCCACGACACCTACGGAATGCCGACCATCGTAACCAATTGCTCCAACAACTACGGTCCCTATCAGTTCCCCGAAAAACTGATTCCGCTGTTCATCAACAATATCCGCCACCGCAAGCCGTTGCCTGTCTACGGCAAAGGCGAGAATGTGCGCGACTGGCTGTACGTGGAGGACCATGCACGAGCTATCGATCTGATTTTCCACAAGGGAAAAGTGGCTGACACCTACAATATCGGCGGCTTCAACGAATGGAAAAACATCGACATCATCAAGGTAGTCATCAAGACAGTAGACCGCCTGCTGGGCAGAAAAGAAGGCGAAGACATGGATCTGATCACTTACGTGACAGACCGCAAAGGACATGACATGCGTTATGCCATCGACTCACGCAAACTGCAGCGCGAACTGGGATGGGAACCGAGCCTGCAATTTGAGGAAGGAATTGAGAAGACCGTACGCTGGTATCTGGACAACCAGGAATGGATGGATAACGTTACTTCGGGAGATTACCAGAAGTATTATGAGGAGATGTATAAAGAAAGATAAAATGCAAAGGGCATCCAATATCGAACTTATCTCTATTTTGATGTCCCTTGTACATTACATGTATAAATAAGATGAAGATATTATATATCGGGACTCCTAAAACCTATCAGTTCTACAAAGAAGGAAAGAATCCCTCCCATTGGCTATACGGTGCCGTGGAAATGGAAAAAGACGGACATCAAGTAATCTGGGAACAAGAAAATTCTAATTTCCTCAACGACTATAAATTGGTAAGAAGATACAGACCGGATTTGGTATTCATCCCAAATCTGAATATCAGGAATCATGCTTTTCTTTTATTTCTAAAAAGAATCGGAATTTATCGGAAACCTATAATCGCCTTCCTGCATCATACTCCAAAATCTGGGAAAACAAAATTCGTCTATTCTCTTCTGCTAAAAGCTTTGAACCATTGTTTCTTTCTTTCAAAGAAGACAATGGAAGAAACAATCAACGGAGGATATATCAATAAAGATAAATGCAGCGAGCCAGGATGGGGTCCCGATAGAAATTTCTATGCCAAGATATCGACAACGAGCGGTGATTATTTTATCTCAACAGGAAAAGAAAACCGAGATTTCGATTTGCTGATAGATGTGTTCAAAGAAACAAAAGCACCATTGAAAATCATCACAGCCCAGTCACATGCCGGCAGCGATTATACGAACTTAAAAGAGAAATGCGCACCAATCTCCAACATAGAAGTTATCATAACTGAAAACTCAGGAGAAGTTTATCCGATGATGGTGAAAGAAATGGCCAATGCTAAAGCCATTGTTTGCCCACTGCGACAAGACAAGCTGAACTATTGTGTCGGATTATCCACAATCGCAGATGCTGAAGGATTGGGAAAACCGCTGATTATAACAAAAAATCCTTACCATTCAGAGAAACGCACTGAGAATTACAATGCGGTAACGACTAAACAAGAGTGGATCCATTCTATAAATTTATTAAAGCGACAAAAAACTATAGACTATTCTATACAAAAGTGCTATCAAAATATGAAACAATATATAAAACCAATCTGAAATGAAAACAATTTTATGGATGTATGAAAAAGAGCTGAATCCAGAAGACGGTGGAACAGAACGGATTTCAGACTTAACCATGAAAGGATTGAGCGAAAAAGGATATATTTGTATGGGCTTTCTTGAGTTTCATAAAAATGATAACAGTATCATATACCACAAACAACAAATTTCAAATGTCTATAAATTCCTAACCGACAATAAAATAGATATTGTAATTAACCAGTTAGGATACGGGGATTGGCTATTGAAACGGTTCTATACGGAAGGAGGTGAACAATGGAAAAAAGAAGGTGGAAGAGTTATTACTTGCCTTCATTTTGACCCCAAACAACCACGCCAAACTAGACGAACCATCTTTCATAATTGGAGAAAAAAAACAAACAAAGAAAAAATTGATGCCATAAAACGCTATCTGATTGCTCCCTATTACGAAAATAAGGAAGAAAGAAGTATCAAAAACATTTACAAATACTTGTATGAAAACTCCGATTATTTCGTAATGCTTTCAAAAACTCACTTTCCTTATTTCACATCGTTATTAAAACTAAATGACTATAAAAAATTACGAGCCATCCCGAATCCATTAACTTTCCCTGATATATCATCGCCAGATATTATACTAAACAAAAAGAAACAAGTTCTTGTCGTAGCGCGTATGAGCGAATATCACAAACGTATCTCTTCTGCATTAAAGACTTGGAAGATAATAACTCAAAAATATTTAATCAATGATTGGGAACTTATTTTAGTTGGAGATGGTCCAGACCTTCAGCAATATAAAAACTATGCAGAAAGAAACAATTTAAGCGGAATAAGATTTGAAGGACAAAAAAATCCCAATGACTATTATAAGAATGCTTCCATTTTTCTTATGACCTCATCAGCTGAAGGATGGGGACTGACTCTAACGGAAGCTATGGAAAGAGGTGTGCCCAGTGTAGTTATGGAGTCTTCTCCTGTTTTTCGCGACATCATAGATGATGGAAAAACAGGTTTCATTGTTCCAGACAATGAACTGAAAACATTTATTGACAGATGTCTGCTTCTTATAAGAAATCCACAGAAGAGAATGGAAATGGCAAAAAACTGCTTATTAAAAGCAGAAGACTTTACTATTGATAAAACAATCAGCCTATGGAAAGAAATCCTCAAATAAGCTCTCCAAATAGAAGTTACAACGCCTTTGACTGCATCAAAGTCTTTACTATATTGCTAGTTATATTAGGACACATAACTAGAATATATTCCCCCAACAGTTCTTTTCCTCATGAAGAAAATCGAATAATTTCATTAATAACCTACGCCATCTACTCATTTCACATGCCGTTATTCATTTTTGTAAGCGGTTGTATATATGGTTTAGGACGTAAAAAAGGAAAATATGAAAAAACATCTGATTTCATGATTAATAAATTTAAAAGGCTAATTATCCCTTATTTATCATTTGGAGTTTTAGTGTTGGCTCCTTGCTTAATTTTTACCCAATTGACATCAAAATCATACATTAACTATCTCCTGTCAGATTTATTAATTGGAGGTGATATCAAACATTTATGGTTTCTCCTATCATTATTTGAGATGTTTATTATTGCGCATATACTGAAGCCTATCCTGATTACTAAACCATTTTATGTATTCGCAGCAAGTATCTTTTTCCCTATTATAATAGACGTTCATAGTTGGGGAGGACAATTTAACATGACATTCAAATTCTTGCCATATTTTCTTTTGGGATATTACATAATTTTTAAAGACAAATGGAAAACTAAATTAAATTGGACAACAACAACACTGCTATGCATACTTATTCTTGGAGCGATGTTCATCCAAATAAAATATCCTTCAATAGGTTACAAATATGGAATAATGGATAATATCATAGCTTTTCCAATAATTTTCATCATCTACAATATTACGTCACAGAAAATAAGACTAAATGCAAACCGCCAATATTATCAAATACTTTTAAAAGACAATTTCGGGATTTATCTATTCCATCCTATGATTATATATGTTCTATATTACTTACATGTATTTGATTCACTAAATTATTATATACAGATAATACTGATATTCTGTATCACATCCTTTATTTCTATTGTCATAACATCATGCATCAAGAAAACAAGGCTCAAATTTATTATAGGAGAATAAACATTATGAGAAAAATAACTATTGACAGCATATCCATTCAAGATAAAACAATAACGGCAAATCTGACAATCGACGGCAATAAGGAAAAATTAATTACAACTGTCAATGAAGCTTGCCTTCCTTATCTGTGTATTGATCGCATTGATGCATACGTCATGGGATTTATGCATTTTGCGCTAAAGAACGGATATGATTTTGAATCATCATTACCCATCACAGAAAGCTTATATTACAATCTGAATTATAATTACATCGATGCCTTATTGAATAGTAATCCGCATCTGCATCGCGTTATCATAAATGCACCCATAATCACTGATATCAAAGAAACTGAAAAAAAAGGAAATCTGGTAGCTACGGGTATCTCCTGCGGTGTAGACTCCCTCTATACAATAGCATCACATGCAAAAGGAGAAAATTCTATCTCCTCCAGTAATTGCAATTCATTCATAATAAACTCTTTATGCTTCTTTAATGTGGGTGCAGCAATGAAATCAGCAGATGAAATAGATAATTATCTGTCAAAAGGCAGGTTTTTACTAGCTGAATCTTTTGCACAAGAATATAATTATAAATTTCTACATGTACAAAGCAATATTCATTTTTTAATCCATCAATATAGCTCAAATGGTTACTCTCATGTAGAGAATCATACTTTTATGGCTTTATTTTGTATACTACATCTCCAATATGGAATGTCTAAATACTATTATTCATCAGGGCTTTCCATTTCTGAATTCAGCATCAACAATAAGAACAATGAAGAATTTGATTCTGCCCACTATGATTTATTCACTTTAACTATGGCTTCCGTAAACAACATGAAATTATATTCGACAGGAAGTGCAACCAGCAGACTCAATAAAATAAAACTATTAAATTCAT
>NZ_JANRHN010000037.1:0-33217 GCF_024733745.1 Bacteroides sp. ET225
TAGGAGACAGGTCCGGAGAGCCGGATGCCGCATTTTTCCGGATGCAGTGACACCAGCGTATCCGCTCGTCCGGCAAGCAGCTCCCCGATACCGTTTGTGAATAAAAATACAACGCAAATATTTTAAGCGTTTTTACCACATAAATTTCGCATAAATAGGGATAATTATCTACCTTTGCGGTGTTTTTATTGGTTGTTAACAGAATCTTGTGGTTCCATCCCTATGCGAAACGCATGGCATTTGGCAATTTCGAGAACACTTTACGGCAGGGGAAACGCCGCCGAGAAAGCAATCAATGCGCATAGAGAAACATCATTTAAAACACTTAATATATGTTTTTTACGTTTATTGTTGTCGTTATTCTAACGGCTGTTGTATTGGTAACGGCGGCTATCTGCATAGCCAAGCTTTTAGCTCCCCGTTCATTCAACCCGCAGAAAGGCGAACCTTATGAATGTGGTATTCCCACCCGAGGACAATCATGGATTCAGTTCAAGGCGGGCTACTACCTCTTTGCCATTCTGTTTCTGATGTTCGACATCGAAACCGTATTCCTCTTTCCGTGGGCTGCTGTAGCCCAGAAGGCGGGACTCGTTGCGGTGGCGAGCGTTACAGTATTTCTTGTAATCTTAGTGCTGGGCTTGGCTTACGCCTGGCGGAAAGGAGCGTTGGAATGGAAGTAAAGAAACTTGCCCCGATACGCTCCATGAAGTATGAGGAGTTCAAAAACAACGACTACCTGGAGAGCCTGGTAAAGCAGCTCAACGATGAGGGTGCCGGAGTGATTCTTACCACAGTAGACAGGCTGATCAACTGGGGACGGAGCAACTCGGTGTGGGGACTGCTGCTCGGAACGAGCTGCTGCGCCATCGAGTTCATGGCTCTGGGCGCCGGACGCTATGACATGGCCCGCTTCGGATTCGAAGTGACCCGAAACTCTCCGCGCCAGGCCGACGTGCTCATCGTGATGGGAACCATCACCTACCGCACAGCGCCGGTGATGAAGCGTCTGTACGATCAGATGGCCGACCCGAAATACGTGGTGGCTGTGGGCGGATGCACCATCTCCGGAGGCCCGTTCATCAAATCCTACAACGTAGTGAACGGCATCGATAAGGTGATCCCCGTGGATGTGTTCATTCCGGGCTGTCCGCCGCGCCCCGAAGCATTCTTCTACGGACTTATGCAGCTGCAGCGGAAGATGAAGGTGGAACGCTTCCTGGGAGGAGTAAACCACAAGCAACCGAAAGAAGAGGCGGAAAAAGCAAACGCCGCCAACAAGGAAGGAGGTGACGAATGAAACGTGACGATGTATTGAAAACAATAAAAGGGGCTGAGGAATGTCCGGGAAACGCCGGAGTCATCAAAGTTCCCCTGGAAGTATTCCACCAGACCGCGGAAGCGCTGAGAAACGACCCGCAGAGTCCGATGGACTTTTTGCGTGACATTGTGGGCATGGACTGGGGAGAAGAAGGTCTGGGTGCCGTGTATTTCATGGAATCAACCGCCACGGGCGAACAGATTGCGCTGCGCACGGCTACAGCCGACCGCGAAACGCCGCTGCTGCCCACCGTGAGCGACTTATGGAAAACCGCACTGATAAAAGAACGCGAGGTGTACGACTTCTTCGGCATCCGCTTTACGGGACATCCCGACATGCGCCGCCTGTTCCTGCGCGAGGACTGGATCGGATGGCCGCTCCGCAAGGACTACGACATGAACTCGAATCCGCTGCGTCTGGACAACGAAATCAACGCTGACTTTACAAAAGAATACCGCCTGCGCAAGGACGGCACGCTGGAAGGCATCGACCACCGCATCTTCGGCGAAAACGATTTTGTGGTGAACATGGGCCCGCAGCACCCGTCAACACACGGCGCGCTCCGCATGCGTATCGGACTTGACGGTGAGGTGATCACCAAGGTCGACCCCGTGCTGGGATACATCCACCGCGGCATCGAAAAGATGAACGAAAGCCTCACTTATCCGCAGACGCTGGGCATGACCGACCGTCTGGACTATCTGAGCGCACACCAGAGCCGCCACGCGCTGTGTATGTGTATCGAAAAGGCAGCCGGAATCGAGGTTTCGGAACGTGTGAAGTATATCCGTACCATCATGGACGAGCTGCAACGTATCGACTCGCACCTGCTGTTCTACTCGTGCCTGGTGCTGGATATGGGTGCCATGACTCCGTTCTTCTACGGATTCCGCGAAAGGGAAATGATCCTCGACATCTTCGAAGAAACTACCGGCGGACGTCTGATACAGCACTACAACCTTATCGGCGGCGTGCAGGATGACATTCATCCCACTTTCTGCCAGAAGGTGAAGGAATTCATCGCCCACCTGAAGAAAGTGCTTCCCGACTATCACCGTATCTTTACCGGAAACGTCATCGCCGACACCCGTCTGAAGGGCGTGGGCATCCTGTCGAAGGAAGATGCCATCTCTCTGGGATGCACCGGAGGTACGGGACGTGCCGCAGGATGGAAGAACGATGTGCGCAAGCGTATGCCTTACGGCGTATATGACAAGGTAGACTTCAAGGAAATCACCTACGACACCTGCGACTCGTTCGCACGCTACATGGTCCGTATGGACGAAATCGTTGAGTCGTGCCGCATCATCGAACAGCTCATCGACAACATTCCGGAAGGCGAATACCGCGTGAAGACGAAACCGATCATCAAGCTGCCCGAAGGCATATGGACCTCGGCCGTAGAAGCGAGCCGCGGAGAATTCGGCGTGATGATCGAAAGCCGAGGCGACAAGACACCGTACCGCATGCACTTCCGCTCGACGGGACTGCCGCTGGTACAGACCATGGACACGCTCTGCCGCGGATGGAAGTTTGCCGACCTCATCGCCATCGGCGCATCGGTCGACTTCGTGATTCCGGATATCGACAGATAAGTGAAGAATGAAGAATTTAGAACGAAGAATTTAGAATAACTGAAAACCTATGAACGATTATTATAACCTGGAGTCGCTTACCTCTGCCATCCACACCGCCCTGTGCGGCGTGATGCCCGAGTGGGCGGCCCTCACGATTGAAGGCATCATTGTGGGCGTGATCATCATCCTGCTCTATGCTGCTCTGGCCGTGGTCATGATCTACATGGAACGCAAGGTGTGCGCCGCATTCCAATGCCGCCTTGGTCCGAACCGCGTAGGCGGAAAAGGCGGTCTGCTGCAGGTGCCGGCCGACGTGCTGAAGATGCTCATCAAGGAAATCTTTACTCCGGCACATGTGGACAAATTCCTTTATGCGCTGGCACCCTACCTCGTGATCCTTGCCTCGATATTCACGTTCTCATGCCTGCCATGGCATAACGGAGGACTCATCCTGCACATGAATATCGGTATCTTCTTCGTGCTGGCGGCTTCGTCAATCGGCGTGCTGGGCATCCTGCTCGCCGGATGGAGCAGCGACAGCAAGTATACGCTGATGGGTGCCATGCGTAGCGGCGCCATGATCATCAGCTACGAACTTTCCATCGGAATCTCCGTACTCACCATGGTAGTGATGGCCGGAACGATGGACATCCACGAAATAGTAATGGGCCAGGCGGACGGCTGGAACCTTTTCAAGGGACACATTCCGGCTATTCTGGCATTCGTCATCTACCTGATTGCCGGCAACGCCGAAGCCAACCGCGGCCCGTTTGACCTTGCCGAAGCCGAACAGGAACTTACCGCCGGCTACCACACCGAATATTCGGGCATGCATTTCGGCTTCTTCTATCTGGCCGAATACATGAACCTCTTCATCACTGCCGGTATCGCCGTAACGCTCTTCCTGGGCGGATGGATGCCGCTGCACATTCCCGGACTCGACGGATTCAACGCTGTGATGGACTACATTCCCGGAATCGTATGGTTCCTCGGAAAAACGTTTGTCATCATCTTCCTGCTGATGTGGATCCGCTGGACCTATCCTCGTCTGCGTATCGACCAGATCCTGACGCTGGAATGGAAATACCTGATGCCGTCGTCGCTGGTAGTGCTCGTGCTCATGACATTCTGCACGCTGATGGGATGGACTTTTTAAGTTGTGAAACGCTAAAATGAACAATAAGATGAGTAGTTTGAAAGAATACTTGGAAGGTTATGCCGGCGGCGTGAAAAGCCTGCTGACAGGTATGGGCACTTCGATGAAGGTGTTCTGCCAGAAAAAGATTACTGAGCAGTACCCCGAAAACCGCCATACCACGCTCCACATTCCCGAACGCCACCGCGCACTCCTCACCCTGCCTGCCGACGAGGAAGGCAACCACAAGTGCATCGCGTGCGGCCTCTGCCAGATGAACTGCCCGAACGGCACCATCAAGCTCACTACGGAAATGCGCGAAACCGAAGAGGGAAAGAAAAAGAAGGTACTGGTGAAGTACGAGTACAACCTGGGCTCCTGCATGTTCTGCATGCTTTGCGTGAACGTCTGCCCGCACGACGCGATCAAGTTTACGAACGATTTCGAGAACGCCGTGTTCGAAAAGGACAAACTTGTGCTGACACTCAACAAAAAATAACGGAGGGCTTTCTTCCATAATATAAGACTATAACAATATGAGTATATCACTTCAAGAAATAGTGTTCTACGTCGTAGCAGCGTGCATCACCGTATTCTCGGTGATGGCCGTAACGACCGGACGGCTTCTGAGAGCAGCCACCTACCTGCTGTTCGTGCTTTTCGGCACAGCAGCAATCTACGGAATCCTGGGATACACCTTCCTGGGTGCCGTACAGTTGATGGTTTATGCCGGAGGTATCGTCGTGCTCTACGTGTTCTCTATCATGCTTACCCGCTCGAACAAAGACATGAAATACCCCGTCAGCTGTGCCAAGCTGCTCAGTGTGCTGGCATCGGTCATCGTAGGCGCGGGCCTCATGCTCTTCCTGATAATGACAAACGGCTTCGCGCTGAATGTAATCCCGCAGGGCGACGAACTTCCCGTAGAGAAAATCGGAATGGCACTGATGGGCATGGACAAGTATCAGTTCCTGCTGCCTTTCGAGGCTGTGAGTGTACTGCTGCTGGCCTGCATGATCGGCGCGATACTGATTGCGAGAAAAGAAAAATAAACGACTGTCCGCCCGCAGCCGGCTTAACGGCAGAATGGCGGAATACAAAAATTTAAAATTTTAAGAAATGGAAATACATGTCGTACACTATCTGGTTGTCAGTACAGTGATGCTGTTCTGCGGAGTCTACGGATTCTTCACGCGCAAGAACCTGCTGGCCATCCTCATCTCGGTGGAACTGATGCTCAATGCGGCAAACATCAATTTCGCGGTGTTCAACCGCTACCTCTTTCCCGACCAGCTCGAAGGACATTTCTTCAGCATGTTCGGCATTGCGGTAGCAGCTGCCGAAACGGCGGTGGCCATCGCAATCATCATCAATGTCTACCGTAACATGAAGCAGATCCTTACAGATGACATCACAGACCTGAAAGGATAGTGAACTTTAAAAACAATTCAAACTGAATAATTTTATGGAATATACAATTCTGATACTCGCGTTGCCGATGCTCAGCTTTCTGCTGCTCGGGCTTGCAGGCATGAAGATGCCGCACAAGGTGGCCGGTACCATCGGCACGATCTCGCTGGGCATCGTGACTGTACTGAGCTATCTGACAGCTTTCCGCTACTTCACGGCTCCGCGCACGGCTGACGGCACATTCGAAACGCTTATGCCGTGGAACTTCGAGTGGTTGCCGTTTACGGAATCGCTCCACATTGACATGGGCATCCTGCTCGACCCGATCTCGGTAATGATGCTCGTGGTTATCTCGACCGTGTCACTCATGGTGCACATCTACTCTTTCGGCTACATGAAGGGAGAGGTTGGCTTCCAGCGTTACTACGCTTTCCTGTCGCTCTTTTCCATGTCTATGCTGGGACTGGTGGTTGCCACCAACATCTTCCAGATGTATGTGTTCTGGGAACTGGTGGGTGTTTCTTCTTACCTGCTCATCGGATTCTACTATACCAAGCCTGAAGCCATTGCAGCCAGCAAGAAAGCATTCATCGTAACCCGCTTCGCCGACCTGGGATTCCTGATCGGTATCCTCATCTATGGCTACTACATGCAGACATTCGAGTTCGATCCTGCACAGGAACGTCTGATGCAGGCCGGAATGGTGCTGCCGCTGGCTCTGGGGCTGATGTTTGTCGGCGGTGCCGGCAAGAGTGCCATGTTCCCGCTGCACATCTGGCTTCCCGACGCGATGGAAGGCCCGACTCCGGTTTCGGCTCTCATCCATGCGGCTACCATGGTCGTTGCCGGTGTATATCTGGTTGCCCGCATGTTCCCGCTGTTCATCGGCTTTGCACCTGAAACGCTCCACATCGTTGCCTACGTCGGCGCATTCACCGCATTCTATGCTGCCAGCGTTGCCTGCGCACAGAGCGACATCAAACGCGTGCTTGCCTTCTCGACCATCTCTCAGATCGGTTTCATGATGGTGGCGCTGGGCGTCTGCACCTCTATGGACCCGCACGAAGGTGGCCTGGGATACATGGCCGGCATGTTCCACCTGTTCACCCACGCCATGTTCAAGGCATTGCTCTTCCTGGGAGCCGGATGTATTATCCATGCCGTACACAGCAACGAGATGTCAACCATGGGAGGCCTGCGCAAATACATGCCTATCACGCACATCACATTCCTGATCGCGTGTCTGGCCATTGCCGGTATTCCCCCGTTCTCAGGCTTCTTCTCTAAAGATGAAATTCTGGCAGCCTGCTTCCAGTTCAGCCCGGCTATGGGCTGGATCATGACCGTTATCGCGGGCATGACCGCATTCTATATGTTCCGCCTGTATTATGGCATCTTCTGGGGTACGGAAAACAAGGAACTGCACGAACACCACACGCCGCATGAAAGCCCGCTGAGCATGACATTCCCGCTGATGTTCCTGGCACTCATCACAATCGTATGCGGATGGATACAGCCGTTCGGACACTTCGTTTCGTCTAACGGGCACGCATACGACATCCACCTCGACATGAACGTGGCCGTGACCAGCGTTGTTGTGGCTCTCGTAGCCATTGCACTGGCAACATGGATGTATGCGCGCGACAGACAGCCGGTGGCAGACATGCTGGCAAAACGCTTTGCAACCCTTCACCGCGCAGCCTACAAGCGTTTCTACATGGACGAAGTATGGATGTTCGTGACGAAGAAGATCATCTTCCGCTGCATTTCCACACCGCTGGCATGGTTTGACCGCCACGCTATCGACCAGTTCATGAACTTCATGGCCTGGTGTACAAATGCTGCCGGAGGAACTATCCAGCCGTTGCAGAACGGTAAGATCCAGACATATACTCAGTGGTTCTTCGGAGGTATCATTGTACTGGTGATAATACTTTTGCTCAGTTAATGTCCGGCTATAAACAATGAATAACGGAAGACGGTTCATTGCCGCCGGCAACGATTAACTGTTAACTATCAACTATTAATTCAAGAAAAGATGAATATATTAAGTCTATTTGTACTGATACCTCTGCTGATGCTGCTGGGACTTTGGATTGCCCGCAATGTCAGTCAGGTAAAGGCAGTGATGGTGGTCGGCTCCTCCGCCCTGATGGTGCTTGCTACATGGCTTACCGTCACTTATATCGGCATGCGCCAAGGCGGAGCCACCGAAGAAATGCTGTTCACCGACAGCATCATGTGGTATGCTCCGCTCCACATCTGCTATTCGGTGGGTGTTGACGGCATATCTGTGGTGATGCTGCTCCTGAGCGCCATCATTGTATTTACCGGAACTTTTGCATCCTGGAAGCTGAAACCGCTCACCAAGGAATATTTCCTGTGGTTCACGCTGCTGAGCACGGGAGTATTCGGTTTCTTCATTTCAACCGACCTGTTTACCATGTTCATGTTCTACGAAGTTGCGCTCATCCCGATGTACTTGCTGATCGGCGTATGGGGAAGCGGACGCAAAGAATATGCAGCCATGAAGCTGACTCTGATGCTGATGGGAGGTTCTGCTTTCCTGCTGATCGGCATCCTGGGCATCTACTACGGTGCGGGCGGTGAAACAATGAACATCCTCGAAATCGTAAAGCAAAAGATTCCTACTGAAATCCAGCAGATTTTCTTCCCGCTGACATTCCTGGGATTCGGCGTGCTGGGAGCCTTGTTCCCCTTCCATACATGGAGCCCCGACGGTCATGCTTCAGCGCCGACAGCCGTGAGTATGCTCCATGCCGGCGTACTGATGAAACTGGGAGGTTACGGATGCTTCCGTGTAGCCATGTATCTGATGCCGACAGGCGCAGCCATGTGGGGTGACTTCTTCCTGATTCTGACCACTATCTCGGTTGTCTACGGAGCGTTCAGTGCTGTCGTACAGACTGACCTGAAATACATCAATGCGTATTCTTCGGTAAGCCACTGCGGCCTCGTGCTCTTTGCCCTGCTGATGATGACGCGCGTAAGCGCCACCGGTGCCATTCTGCAGATGTTGAGCCACGGACTTATGACGGCCCTCTTCTTTGCCCTCATCGGTATGATCTACGGCCGCACGCACACCCGTGACATCCGTCAGCTGAGCGGCCTGATGAAAATTATGCCGTTCCTTTCTGTAGGCTATGTGATTGCCGGTCTTGCCAATCTGGGTCTGCCGGGTCTGAGCGGCTTCATCGCCGAAATGACTGTATTCACCGGCTCATTCCAGGTGAACGACGTGTTCCACCGCGCTTGCACCGTAATCGCTACCATGAGTATCGTAATCACTGCCGTATATATCTTGCGCGTTGTAGGCAAAATCCTCTACGGAACCTGCCAGAACCCGGAACATCTGAAACTGACAGACGCAACGTGGGACGAACGTCTTGCCGTGATCTGCCTGATCGCAGCTGTAGCCGGACTGGGACTCGCACCCTGGTGGGCAAGCGATGTAATCAGCGGCAGCGTAGAACCGATTATCAGCCAACTGATGAGATAAAAGATCAAACTATTAACTATAAATATTCATTCATATCATGAACGGATTCTTATCAATGCAGGCCGAACTGGGAATGGTGGCAGCGATTATCATCATGCTGCTGGCAGACCTCATCCTGAAACGGCCTAACCACAAGCCGTTGCAGGCGCTGGCCGTCGTCCTGACACTCGCGCTGACAGTGCTCTGTCTGACCGAGCCCGCAGGAGAGGCCTTCGGAGGAATGTATGCAAACACCTCCATCGCATCGGCTGTAAAAGCGATATTAACCGCAGGAACCCTGCTGGTGTTTACACTTGCCGGACGCTGGCTTGAACGCGAAGATACCAGCCACAAGGCCGGCGAATTCTATACGCTCACGCTCAGCACGCTTTTCGGAATGTACCTCATGGTCAGCTCCGGAAGCTTCCTGACATTCTATATCGGTCTGGAGACAGCCAGCATCCCGATGGCCTGCCTCGTGGCACTCGACAAATGGCGCCACCACAGCGCAGAGGCCGGAGCGAAGTTCGTGCTCAGCTCGATGTTTTCTTCCGCACTGATGCTTTATGGCGTGTCAATGATTTACGGAACGAGCGGAACCGCTTACTTTACTGATGCGGCAGCTATGCTGACAGGCACTCCGCTGCAAATTGCGGCCATGGTGTTCTTCTTTGCCGGACTGGGATTCAAGATCAGCCTTGTGCCGTTCCACGCATGGACTCCCGATACTTATCAAGGAGCGCCGACACCGGTTACCGGATACCTTTCAGTGGTATCCAAAGGTGCTGCAGCCTTTGCGCTGACAGCCATCATGATGAAGGTTTTCGCACAGATGGTAGAAAACTGGAGCCTGATGCTGGGCATTGTCATCGTAGTCACAATCACCGTAGCTAACCTCTTTGCCGTATTGCAAAAAGACATGAAACGATTCATGGCTTACAGTAGTATCTCTCAAGCCGGTTATCTGGTGCTTGGCACATTGGCCGACAGCGGACAAGGTATCGCCTCGCTGGTTTATTACCTGGCAGTCTATGTGGTTGCAAACCTGGCAATATTCGGCATCATCGGCATCGTTGAACAGCAGACCGGACGTACCGACCGCGACGCTTACAACGGATTCTACCGCACAAACCCGCACCTGACCTTCATTATGACGCTGGCACTGTTCTCTTTGGGAGGTATCCCTCCGTTCGCCGGCTTCTTCTCGAAGTTCTTCGTGTTTGCTTCGGCATTCCATGCAGGACACTGGCTCGTCGTATTCCTGGCTTTGGTGAACACAATCATTTCGCTCTACTACTATCTGCTGGTAGTAAAAGCGATGTTCATCACTCCGACAGAATCTCCGGCACCGGCATTCCGTTCGCCGGCTCTGGCACGTACAGGACTGATCATTTGCCTTGCCGGCATTCTGGTTCTGGGTATATGCAGCGGAGTTTACGACTGGCTGACCGGTTTGTCAATGCAATAAACAGTTCAGACAAAGCCCAAGGGGAGGCTTATTGATGACAAAAGCTTCCCCAACCTCTTACTTTAGAGGAATTTCCATAAAAAAGGAAGCGGAACCGCGCAGCACATTGTGCGGTTCCGCTTCCTTTTTATGCTTTACCTGATAACAAGACGCAACGCCCTGCCGAAAAAGGGCCGGATAGGTCTTATAACAACGGAAGGAGCGATTCAAGAGTCATACTATGCGAACCTTTCAAAAGAATCAAGAAACCTTCCGGCCTGGTCTTCCGAAACAATTCGCCCACTGCTGCAGCGTCCGGATAGTTTTCTACCGGAATATCCCCAGCAGACAAAGCAGAAGCAAACTCCGGCCCCACAACAATCAGCCGGTCGAGCCCCAAACCGGAGGCAAGCTCAAGAATACGGCGATGGTCACGGCCGGACGCCTCGCCAAGCTCTTTCATATCTCCCAAAACCGCCATCTTATGCGGTGCCTCCATCCGGGCAAAATTACACAAAGCCGCTTCCATGCTCGTGGGATTGGCATTGTAAGCATCCGCTACCACACGGTTACGCTCCGTTTTGACCAGACGTGAACGGCCCTGTATGGGAACATAGCTTTCGATGCCTGCACAAATATCTTCCGGAGAAACTCCAAAACGGACTCCCACAGCGCAGGCCGCAAGCACATTCGGGAGGTTATAGGCCCCAACCAAGCAAGTATGCACTTTATACAATGCGTCCGGACAATTGCAGTCCCGCCATGCAAAAGAAAAACAAGGGTCTGACGATGCAGATTCCATGCTCTCTCCCCAAATGCGGACGTTTCCGGAAGTGCCGTATGCAACAGCATCCAGACCAGCAGCCATCATGCAAAGACGTGAGTCGTCAGCATTCAGAAAGATTTGCGAACCCTTACGCGACCGAAGAAAATCGTACAGTTCTCCTTTCGTGCGGGCTACCCCTTCGATTGAACCGAAACCTTGCAGATGGGCTTCTCCCACATTGGTGATGATCCCGAAATCCGGTTCCGCCACCTCCACCAGGCGACGGATATCCCCCGGATGGCTTGCCCCCATTTCAACGATTCCGACTTCATGCTCAGGACGAAGGCGAAGCAGAGTAAGCGGCACACCGATATCATTGTTCAGATTACCCTCTGTGGCCAATACACGGAAATGCCGAGAAAGAACCGCACGCAGCAATTCTTTCGTCGTTGTTTTCCCGTTCGTGCCGGTAACTCCAATTAGGCGGGTGCCCAATTTCCTGCGATGCTCGCGAGCCAGCAGCCTCAACGCTTCCAGCCCGTCATCCACCAACAAGTAACGGGCAGAATCATCCGAAGGAATAACCCCTGGATCATCCACCACCGCATAGCTGCATCCGCCCTCCAATGCCTTGCCGGCAAAAAGATTCCCGTCGAAACTCTCTCCTTTCAAAGCTACAAACATAGCTCCCGGAACTGGACGGCGGCTGTCGGTCACCACGCCTCCCGGACAAGAAAGGAATACACGGTATAATGCGCCGACATCCGTCATCTTAATCCTCCTTTCCGCTACGTTGGAATTCGTCTATCAGGCTTTCGTCTTCAAAATAATCAATTCTCATCGCACGGCGCACATCGGCCATTGTCGCGGCAGCTACCTCTCGGGCCTGTTCACAGCCTTTGCGCAATATTTCGTATACCGAAGGAATATCTTTCTCATACTCGCTGCGACGCTTGCGGATCGGCTCGAGCGTTTCCTGCATCACGGCAGCCAAGAACTTCTTCACCTTCATGTCGCCCAGACCGCCGCGCTTGTAATGCGCCTTCAATTCATCCAGCGAAGGATAATCGGGCAGATAACGCTCAAAATGTTCGGGACGGCAGAAGGCATCGAGATAAGTAAACACAGTATTGCCCTCTATCTTGCCGGGATCGCTCACACGAAGATGTCCCGGATCAGTATACATTGACTTCACCTTGCGTTCCACCTCATCAGCGCTGTCCGACAAATAGATGCAGTTGCCCAACGACTTGCTCATCTTCGCCTTTCCATCTGTTCCCGGAAGACGCAGGCAGGCCGAATTGTCAGGCAGCATAATTTCCGGCTCCACCAATGTATTCCCATAGATGTAGTTGAAGCGGCGGACTATTTCGCGGCACTGCTCAATCATCGGTTCCTGATCTTCGCCGGCAGGCACATGAGTAGCACGGAAGGCAGCGATATCGGCAGCCTGGCTCACAGGATAGGTGAAGAACCCGGCGGGAATCCCCTCGCCAAAACCGCGCATGCCAATCTCTGTCTTTACCGTAGGATTGCGCTGCAGACGCGCCACGCTTACCAGATCTAGGAAATAGAACGACAGTTCGCACAGTTCCGGAATCTGGCTCTGGATAAAGAGTGTAGTACGCGAAGGGTCCAATCCCACAGAAAGATAGTCAAGCGCCACTTCCATCACATTGGAACGCACCTTGGCAGGATTATCTATATTGTCAGTAAGAGCCTGACCGTCGGCTTCAAACACAAAAATACGGTCGTACAGACCGCTGTCCTGAAGCTCTACCCGACGGCGAAGCGAGCCTACATAATGACCGATATGCAGTTTTCCGGTCGGACGGTCGCCCGTCAGAATAATCTTTTGCTTTTTCATTTTTCCTGTTGTAAATTTATTTTTAAATGCAGCAAAGATAACCAAATACTTTGTTTTCTTCAAAATAAATTCTTTTCTTTGCATATAATCCTTTGATTATCCAACCATAAAACTACGATACACGCATGAAAAAACAACTTAAGAAAGTCCTGGTACTCGGCTCCGGAGCCTTGAAAATAGGCCAGGCAGGAGAATTTGACTATTCAGGCTCACAGGCGCTGAAGGCTCTCCGGGAAGAGGGGATACGCTCCGTACTGATCAATCCGAACATTGCGACAATCCAAACATCCGAAGGCATTGCCGATCGGGTATACTTCCAGCCCGTAACACCTTATTTTGTAACAGAAATAATCAAAAAGGAACGTCCGGACGGCATACTGCTGGCTTTCGGCGGACAGACCGCGCTGAACTGCGGAACCGAACTTTACCGGAACGGAATCTTGAAAGAATATGGCGTGGAAGTGCTCGGCACATCGGTAGAAGCCATCATGAATACAGAAGACCGCGACCTCTTTGTAAAGAAGCTGAAAGAAGTAGACCTGAAAACCCCCGTCAGCCAGGCCGTATGCAACATGCAGGAAGCGCTTGAAGCTGCACGCAAAATAGGATACCCCGTAATGATCCGTTCGGCCTATGCCTTAGGAGGACTCGGCAGCGGAATCTGTCCGGACGAAGAGAAATTCATCGAACTGGCGGAGAGCGCCTTCACCTTCTCGCCCCAGATACTGGTGGAAGAATCCTTGAAAGGCTGGAAAGAAATCGAATTTGAAGTGATACGAGATGCCAACGACCACTGCTTTACCGTAGCGAGCATGGAGAACTTTGATCCGCTGGGCATCCATACGGGCGAATCCATTGTCGTAGCTCCTACCTGCTCGCTTACAGAAAACGAAGTGGAGCAACTGCAGACACTGTCAAGACAGTGCATCCGGCATCTGAACATTGTAGGCGAATGCAACATTCAGTACGCATTCAACTCTGACACAAACGACTATCGCATCATCGAGGTAAATGCCCGACTCAGCCGTTCGTCGGCACTGGCCTCAAAAGCGACAGGCTATCCGCTGGCTTTTGTAGCCGCAAAAATCGCACTCGGATATACGCTGGACGAAATCGGAGAAATGGGAACGCCCAACTCGGCATACGTGGCTCCCTCGCTCGACTACATTATCTGCAAGATTCCCCGCTGGGACCTGAACAAATTTGCCGGAGTTTCACACCGTATCGGATCGAGCATGAAGTCTGTAGGCGAAATCATGTCGATCGGACGCACGTTTGAAGAAATCATCCAAAAAGGCCTCCGCATGATCGGACAAGGGATGCATGGATTTGTGGGCAACGACCACACAAGATTCACGAACCTTGACGACGAACTGGAACATCCTACCGATCTGCGCATTTTTGCAATCGCCCAGGCATTGGAAGAAGGATACACAATCGAGCGCATCTACGAACTGACAAGAATTGACCCGTGGTTCATCGGCAAGTTGAAAAATATTGTAGACTTCAAGAATAAACTGCTTGCATACAATACGTTGGAAGAACTTACCCCCGAAATCGTGCGCGAAGCGAAAATTCTGGGATTCTCCGACTTCCAGATTGCCCGGTTCGTGCTGAAACCAAAGTCGGGAAACATGGAGAAAGAAAACCTGGCCGTCCGCGAATACCGCAAGAAGCTGGGCATACTGCCGGCCGTGAAACGCATCAACACGGTGGCATCCGAACATCCGGAACTGACCAACTACCTGTACATGACGTACTCCGTGGAGGGATACGACGTGAACTACTACAAGAATGAGAAATCGGTTGTCGTGCTTGGATCGGGCGCTTACCGTATCGGGTCATCGGTTGAATTTGACTGGTGCTCGGTAAATGCCATACAGACCGCACGACATCTGGGATACAAGTCAATTATGATCAACTATAACCCGGAAACGGTATCTACAGACTATGACATGTGCGACCGCCTGTATTTCGACGAACTCTCGTTTGAACGCGTGCTCGACGTCATCGACCTGGAACAGCCGCGCGGAGTCATCGTTTCCGTAGGAGGACAGATTCCGAACAATCTGGCGATGAAACTCTACCGCCAGTCGGTTCCCGTACTCGGGACATCGCCCATATCAATAGACCGTGCGGAAAACCGCAACAAGTTCTCCGCCATGCTCGACCAGTTGGGCATCGACCAGCCGGCATGGCAAGAACTGACCAGCCTTGATGACGTAAAGGATTTTGTCGGCAAAGTTGGCTATCCCGTACTGGTACGCCCGTCGTATGTGCTGAGCGGTGCGGCCATGAATGTATGCTACGATGAAGAAGAGCTGACCCGCTTCCTTCAGATGGCAAGCGAAGTGTCGAAAGAATACCCTGTCGTAGTTTCACAATTCATGCAAAACACCAAGGAAATAGAGTTTGACGCCGTAGCGCAGAACGGAGAGATTGTGGAGTATGCCATATCCGAACACATTGAATATGCAGGCGTACACTCAGGCGATGCCACGCTGGTATTCCCGGCACAGCACATCTACTTCTCCACTGCACGCCAGATCAAGAGGATAAGCCGGCAGATAGCCAAAGAGCTGAATATCTCCGGACCGTTCAACATCCAGTATCTTGCACGCAAAAACGAAGTAAAGGTTATCGAGTGCAACCTTCGCGCATCACGCAGCTTCCCGTTTGTATCGAAAGTGCTGAAGCGCAACTTCATCGAAACAGCCACACGCATCATGCTCGACGCTCCCTACTCACGTCCCGACAAGTCGGAATTCGACATCGACTGGATTGGAGTAAAGGCATCGCAGTTCTCGTTCGCCCGCCTGCAAAACGCCGACCCGGTATTGGGAGTAGACATGTCATCGACAGGCGAAGTTGGCTGTCTGGGCGATGACTTCAACGAGGCCTTGCTGAATGCCATGATTGCCACCGGCTACAAGATTCCGCAACAGAGCGTACTGCTGTCATCGGGCGCGACCAAATCGAAGGTAGACCTGCTCGATGCAAGCCAGATGCTCAGCAAGAAAGGTTACAAGATCTATGCGACGGCAGGCACGGCGACTTTCCTGAATGCGCATGGCGTACCGACCACTCCGGTATTCTGGCCCGACGAACGTCCGAACGCTGAAAACAACGTAATGAAGATGATTGCCGGACATAAGTTCGACCTGATCGTAAACATCCCGAAAAATCACTCGAAACGGGAACTCACCAACGGATACCGTATCCGCCGCGGAGCCATCGACCACAACATTCCGCTGATTACAAACGCACGCCTGGCAAAAGCCTTCATCGAAGCGTTCTGCGAAACGAAACTGGAAGATATCCGGATAAAAAGCTGGCAGGAATACAAATAAGGAAATGCCATACATTGCAAGGAAATCCGCCCTCAGACCAAAGGCGGATTTCTAGCATTCTGAGGGTGTGCCGAAACAGATTTTGGCTATCAAAAAGCAAGGGAACGAGGTGAAACCTCTCGCACGCATCAATTCCTTCGCTTTGCTTTGGATGACCAAATGAAAGTTGATTTGTGCTTCGACACACCCTCCTTTGTCGCAAGATGCATATGCCTCAATATTTCTTCAGACATCTAACATCTTTACTTCAAGGCATTCTCTATCGCATCCATCAGCTTCCGGAACTCGTCCTTCGAGTATCCCACGGAAGAATATACCAGCTTTCCGTCTTTGCCAAACAAGTAGGCGCGCGGAATGGTCTGGTCTGCGAAAAGGGAATAAACCTTGCGCCCCGGATCGGCATACAAGGGGAAACTGAACTTCTTCCGTTCATTGTATTTCTTAAGCTCCGCTTCCGTATGTTCCCGGCCGACCACCAGCAACTTGAAATCCGGATTGTCCTTATAGGCTGGCCACAAGGATTTCTGCACTTCGGCCAGTTCCAGCTGACAAGGTCCGCACCAGGTGGCAAACAGACTGACCAGCACCACTTTTCCTTTCAAGCTTTCGGGAGTGACATCACCATAGCTCTCCGATTTCAACGTTATGGAGGGCATATCATCGCCCAACTTTACTTTATCTGCATCCGCCTCCTGCGCCAGGACATTTCCGGCAAACAGAAAGAATCCGCAAAACAATAATGCAAAAAACTTCTTCATCTTCTCTGTTGTTTTATATGAAACGGCACAAAGTTATCCGAAAACGCAGAAATATCCTGCAGGAGGCTTATCTTTGTAAACAGTTTTAACATTAAAAGAAATTCCGGATATGATGACATTCATTTCGTGCGCCAAGACGATGACCGCACGCAGCAAAATACACACGCCCGGCACGTCCGTGCCCCGCTTTGAGAAAGAGGCGGAAGCCAACGCGCTGCACATGGCGCAGTTTTCGCCCGAACAGCTCGGGAAACTGCTGCGCGTCAATCCCAAACTGGCAGCGGAAAACTGCCTGCGCTACCACAACTTCTTCTCCGAAGACAACCGCCCGCTTCCGGCTCTGACTTCTTATACGGGAATCGTATTCAAGCGCATCAGCCCAACGGATTTCTCGGAAGAAGACTTTCTTTTCGCGCAGAACCACCTGCTCATCACATCGTTTCTCTACGGACTGCTGCGCCCTTTGGACGGTATCAAGAACTACCGGCTTGAAGGGGACGTGAAACTGGCAGAAACAGGATACCTGACGATGTTCGACTACTGGAAGCCGCTGCTCACCGATTATTTTATCGGCGAAATCAAAAAGCAGGGAGGCATACTGGTCAATCTGGCCAGCGGAGAAATGAAAGAGCTTTTCGACTGGAATAGGGTATGCCGCGAAGTGCAGGTCATCACACCCGAGTTCTATGTCATGAAAAACCGGAAACCCTCTACCGTCGTTGTCTATACCAAGATGTGCAGGGGAGAAATGACAAGATATATCCTGAAAAACCGGATCGAAAGCCCCGAAGCACTGAAAGGGTTTGAATGGGAAGGATTCTCGTTTGACGAAAGCCTCAGCACTCCGCACAGCCCCGTCTTCACGCTGATGTAACAGCTGCTTCAACAATGTAACATCTCCGCCAATATTGACAAGGAAACGAAACACAGACGTAAAAGCCTATTCACCCCGATGATATAACGCTGTAACCTCGCTGCCCGATCTTTGCCGTCGGAAAAAACAAAGCATCGACTACAGCAATGAAGAGGTTAAGGAATTGGATCAGCGCAGCCGCATTCATGACACTGGCTGCCGTACAAGTTTTTGGGGCTGAAGAAACGGAAATAAACATCAGGGGGCGGATAAAAGACCAGAAATCAAAGGAACCGCTGATTGGAGCAACCGTCCAGATTGTGGGAAGCAACATCGCGACCGTCACAGACATCGACGGAAACTTCCAGCTGTCAGGGATAGAAGACGGAATCTATGACATAGAAATCAAATACGTAGGATACAAGACAGCCGTCAAACGGCAGGTAAAGATTGAGGACAACAAGATTACCACACTCGACTTCGAGATGGTTACCGACGACCAGATCCTCTCGGACGTAGTGGTAGTGGCCAAGGCAAACCGCGAATCGGAAAACGTGACGCTGCTCGAACAGAAACGTTCGGTGGTGGCTGTTCAGGCTGTCGGAGCCCAGGAACTTTCGCGCAAAGGGGTCAGCGACGCGCAGGGAGCCGTCACCAAAATATCCGGAATCTCACAGCAGGACGGCGTGAAAAACGTATTCGTCCGCGGTCTGGGCGACAGATACAACATCACCACCCTGAACCGCTTTCCGATACCCTCGGAAGACCCGGAATACAAAAACATCGCGCTCGACTTCTTCACGACAGACATCATCCAGTCGGTAGAGGTTAACAAGGCGTTCTACAGCAACACGCTTGCTGATGTGGCCGGGGCAAACATCAACATCACATCTAAAGAGCTTACAGGCGAAGGAAAGCTGAACGTCAGCCTGTCGGGAGGACTGAACACACAGACTGTTTCTTCCGACTTTCTGAAAATGGACGGAGTGAACGCATTCGGATTCGCCGGCAAAACCCAGCCGGGAGAAAACTTCGACGGATACAGTTTCAGCAACTCGCTCGACCCGAGCAGACAGAACCTGCAGATCAACCAAAGCTATGCCATCTCAGGCGGGAAAAAGTTCCGCATTAACGGCAACCCGCTCTCGTTCTACCTGGTGGCAAGCCACAACAGAAACTATACGCACTACGACGAAGAAGTGCGCAACACCACGACAACCGGAACCTTGTCGCAAGACATGAACGGAAACATCTCGCAAGTGGAAACAAACCAGCTTGCCATGGCCAATCTGGAATACAGCCACGACAACAGACACAGAATCGCATACAACTTCATGATGGTGCATGCCGCCAAAGAATCGGTGGGCGAATACCTTGGAATGGACAACGACTATCAGTCGTCTGACACATACGAAGGCTTCATGCGCCGCCAGCAGGCAAACGACAACCTGCTGTTCGTGAACCAGTTGAACAGCAAATGGGAACTGAACAAGAAGTTCGACCTGAATGCCGGACTCTCCTACAACACGATCAAGGGAAGCGAGCCCGACCGGCGCATCAACAACCTTTCGAAGACGGACAGAGGCTATGTTCCGATGAGAGGCACCGGCGTGCAGCAGCGCTATTTCTCGGAACTGAACGAAAAGGACCTGAACATCCGCATGTCGCTCGTCTATAAGATAGCCGACCGCTTCGAACAGAACTCCAACGTGCAGATCGGCTACATGGGGCGCATCATCGATGACGGATTTGAAGCCGCAGAGTACGACATGTCAGCCGTAAGCCAGTCAGTGTTCGACATCAGCGACGTGCGCTTTGACGACTATTACAACCAGACAAACTATCTTGCCAACAACTTCCTGCTGGACTATAACCTTGACGAATACAGCGTAAAGAAGAATATCCATTCGGCTTACGCGGAAGCTACCTACCAGCTGACCTCCGGCTTCATCGCCAACATCGGACTGAAATATGACGATGTATACATGAAAGTAGACTATAACGTAAACCGCGGAGGAAGCAAGGGAGAGCAGAAAATAGACAAGTCGTATTTCCTGCCGAGCCTAAACCTGCGCTACAACATCAACGACAGCCATACCCTGCGGCTCGCCGCAAGCAAGACCTACACCCTGCCGCAGTCGAAGGAAATATCTCCTTACCGCTACATCAGCGTAAGCTTCAAAAGCCAGGGTAATCCCGACTTGAAACCATCGGACAACTACAACATCGACCTGAAATGGGACTGGTATCTGTCGCCTTCGGAACTGTTTTCGATAACCGGATTCTACAAATACATCAAGCGCCCGATCTCGCGTATCGAGGTGGCCAGTGCCGGAGGCTTCCTCTCCTATCAGAACATAGCGGACCATGCGACAGCTGCCGGCATAGAAGCAGAACTGAAGAAAGACCTGTTCGCACGCCAGCTCCCGGACAACGGCCTCAGCAAACTGAGCCTCGGAGTGAACGGAGCCTACACCTATACCCGCGCAAAGGTGCCGCAGGCAACCGACCCGACCGGCTCACAGCTTGAAGGAGCGGCGCCCTGGATCGTCAACGCCGACCTGAGCTACCTGTTCCGTAAGGGCACGAAATCCCTGAGCACGGCACTTGTGTTCAACTATTTCAGCGACAGAATCTACACGATCGGAACGCAGGGCTATCAGGACATCGTTGAAAACGGAATCCCGACACTCGACTTCGTGGCCTCCACCCAGTTAGGAAAGTACTTTTCGATAAGCATAAAGGCACGAAACCTGCTCAACTCCACCCACCAGCTTACCCGCAAAGGAAACGCCGACAACAAAGAGGTTGTGCTGAGCAAATACAAGAGAGGAATGGACTTCAGCATCGGGCTGAGCTGTAACTTCTGATTATGACAAACAACTATTTACTAACTATTTTCTAACCAATTTTTATCAACATGAGAAAGCTATTTTTAAGCGCAATGGCACTCACGGCCATCGTATGCGGAATGAGTTTTACATCTTGCAGTGATGACGAAAATGCAACTGATCCGAATCCGGACGGCAATAACCCGCCCACCACTGAAGAAGCTGAAAACCTGCCCGGAGAAATCAGAGAAGACCTGACGCTCGACGCAAACAAGCAGTACTACATCAACGGAACCGTACACGTGAACGAAGGAGCCACCCTCACCATCCCTGCCGGAATGACCATCAGAGCAAGAGAAGGATTTTCAAGCTATATACTGGTTGAACGCGGAGGAAGAATCGTTGCGGAAGGAACTGCCGACGCTCCCATCACATTCACCGCTGATGACGAAACACAGGCAGAACCCGGATACTGGGGCGGACTGATTCTGAACGGAAAGGCACGGATTTCACACGCTACGGGAGAAAACGGAGAAGAGCCTGTGATAGAAGGCTCTACGGAAGTTGACACCAACTATCTCTACGGAGGAGAGGATGATACCGATAACTCCGGCGTTCTGACCTACGTCAAGCTGCTTTACACGGGCGCACGCTCAAGCGCAGACATCGAGCACAACGGCCTGACACTGAACGCCGTGGGAAGCGGAACAAAAATAGAGAACATCTATGTGGCTGAAGGCGCAGACGATGCTATCGAGTTCTTCGGAGGTTCTGTAAACGTCAGCAACCTGCTGGCTATAAACTGCGATGACGACATGTTCGACTTCACCCAGGGATATACCGGAACATTGTCCAACTGCTACGGAAGATGGGAAAGTGCATTCACCAGCACGGAAGAAGACCCGCGCGGCGTGGAAGCTGACGGAAACCTGGACGGAAACGGTCCCGACCACATTCAGCAGTCTGACTTCACGATTGAAAACATGACCATCGAAACGCTTTCTTCCACACAGTCAATGCAGGATGCCATCAAGATCCGCCGCGGAGCTACGGCAACCATCACAAACGCACTGGTGAAAGGTTCAGGAGCGATCGAAAACCTTGTAGACCTGACTGACTCCAAGAGCAACGCCGACAGCGCAACATCCATCCAGGTAACCAAGGAAGCTACCAATGTGGAGGCAGACCAGAACAGCTCGAACACCGGAAACGGAACCGTAACCATCGAAGACGGACACACCGGATGCCCCACCAACATCTTCGGATGGACAGGCTACACACTTTAACTTGTTTTTTCCCTTAATCTAACTTTCATTCATCTCCGGTTGCCGCGAATCATCTTCCGGCAGGCCGGAGATTTTTATTTCTCCGCCCGATAAAGGCCAATCCGTTTCTTTTTGCTACATTTGCATCAGTCTAACATTAAAACAGAAGCTATGTATCCTTTGAAGTTTAAACCAATCTTAAAATCCACTATCTGGGGAGGCAACAAGATCATTCCGTTCAAACATCTGGACTGCCGGCAGGAGCAGGTCGGCGAAAGCTGGGAGATTTCAGACGTGAAAGGCGACGAGTCAATCGTGGCCAACGGAGCTGACGCAGGAAAGAACCTGACGCAGCTGATGAATGAATATAAGGAAAAACTGGTGGGGAAAGAAAACTACGAACGTTTTCACGGGGAATTTCCATTGCTCATCAAATTCATCGACGCGCAGCAGGACCTTTCGATCCAGGTTCATCCGGATGACGAACTCGCGATGAAACGCCACAACTCAAGAGGAAAAACGGAAATGTGGTATGTAATCGGAACGGCGGAGGGAGCACACCTGCGCTCGGGACTCTCTCAAAAGATTACGCCCGAAGAATATGCCCGGCGCATTGCCGACAATACGATCTGCGACGTGCTGGCTGACTACCAGATTCATGCCGGCGACGTGTTTTTCCTTCCTGCCGGACGCATCCACAGCATCGGAGCGGGATCGTTCATCGCTGAAATCCAGGAAACGTCCAACATCACCTACCGCATCTACGACTTCAACCGGAAGGACAAAAACGGAAACACGCGCGAACTGCACACGGAACTCTCGAAAGATGCCATCGACTATACGGTGCACGAAGACTACCGCACGCACTATACTCCGAAACAGAATGAAGGAGTGGAACTCGTGAAATGCCGGCACTTCACCACTTCGGTGTATGACCTGACAGAACCGATGACCGTCGACTACAGCGAACTCGACTCGTTCGTCATCTACATCTGCATGGAAGGTTCCTGCAAAGTCACCGACAACGAAGGAAACGAACTGCAGCTGCGCGCCGGCGAATCAGTGCTTTTCCCAGCCACTGCCCAAACAATCGACATCGCTCCGGAAGGAAGCGTGAAGTTCCTTGAAACATACGTCTGAACAAACCGTCAGGCAAATCATACAGCAAGGCACAAAGCCACGGCGAAACGCTGCGTCTTTGTGCCTTGCACTTAAAATCTTATCCCGGCACGCCTTCCTTGTCCGGGCGTTTGCTCAGAACTTATACCCTACGGTAAAATAGAAAGCCAGGTTGCGCGTCTTGCTGTCGGGCATCACCTTGCACAGCCCGAACTCGCCGTCAAGCCCTACATTCCAGTGGGCGAAGTCGAGAGCCACACCAGCCTGCAAGCCGGCATCAAAGCGGTTCGCTCCTTCTCTGGTTACGCCAGTCGGCAAGGTTGAATCTCCAAACGAATCCCACGAAACGGTCAGGTCTTCCATCTCAACGTCGTTCTTCCCTTTGACACCGTATGCCAGATATCCTCCGGCCGAGAACACCATATCGAAATTGGCAGGCGTTCCCACATGGAATGCGGCAAGCAGAGGCATCTGGAAATAATTCAGGTTGCAGTGCGCGTCATACCTCGTTCCATTGTCATGAAAGTCATAAGCTATGCCTTTAGACTCCCACATCAAGCCGGTCTGGAAAGACACCAGACCTGTCATCGGTATGTCAATGCCTACACCCACCTTCTGATTGAACAAAGGCGACGATCCGCTGGCATCCTTTCCCATCCAGGTGCTCATACCCAGTCCGAGCTTCATGCTCCAGCCCACTTTTGTCTGCGCCCCTGCCGTCAGAACCATGCAGAAGCACAATAAAGCAAAAAATATACGCTTCATAATCTTAAGGTTTAAAATTCATAATCAATGCCGATGGAAATGTTCTCTCCGTCCACCGTCACGCCGAAGCCGTCTTCGCCCATGCTTCTGTAGTAGTCCTTACGGTAGCCGGCAAATCCGACCTTCGTAATGAAGCTGAAGCTGTCGTTCAGCTTGATGGCAAGTCCCGGCTTGAATCCGATTTCAAAGCCGTTGTCCCTGTTCCCGTCTTTCACCTTGGTGGTAGAAATACCCACGCCCATATCGATGAAAAGGCGGACAACCTTGTTTTCGTAATACGAATAGCGCGCGTAGGGAGCGATGGCAAAAGACCTCGTCTGCGGAGAATTGTCCCCTTTTCCGTTGATCGCTATTCCCAGCTCGCCTCCCACGGCCCAGCGCTCGCTCAAGTTATATCCGAAATCGGGAGCGATGGAGAACGAGGTCCTGTCAGCTTCCGTATTTCTCCAAAGGCTGATTCCTCCTCCCAAATACATTTCCTGCGCCTGGGCTGACACAAAGCCCAGCACGGCTGCAATTACCAAAAGAAACTTTTTCATAATTTTCTGATTTTAGTTTTTATACTGTTTGAAAATAATACATCCGGACAGAAACGGGCTCACTTGCCGTTTTTATGCCGGTTAGCCCTGCGGCGCCGGTATTCCGCCTTCATCTTTGCCGCGCCCGAACCATGCTGGCCGGTAATATACGCTTTCTTTTTCGCTTTCGTCTTCACCTTTTCTTCCTTCCCCTTTCCGGACGGCGATTTTCCTCCTCTGAAAACGATGCCATCTGTAAGAACCTTTTCAATATCCATAAATCAATCATTTAAAATAAACAATGCTGACATTTTCGGCTTCCGCAAACTCTTTCAAAAGGCCTGTCATATAGTTCACCGAGTCTTCAAGGCCTTCACTTCCACTGTAGGCGTTCATGATGGCAAGCAGCCGGGACGTTTGCAGGCTGATTTTAGTCCGCTCGTTGTCGCTTGTAGGCGTACCGACCCCTCCGGCAGCATCCCGGTATACAGGCATCCCCTCGATGTTCAGTTCGCCGCGCCCGATACCCTCGTAAGGCTCTCCCGCCTTTCCGATTCCCAGCACCAGACGGTCGCCTTGAATCTTGTCGCGGTCGAACCCGCCAATCGAATGTCCGCTATAAATAGACGCCAGATTGATCAGATCGACAAGCGTATCAATCTGATACAAAGGTATCCCGCGCAAGATGCGGCGGCACAGCGCCTCAGACGAAGGCCGGTAACGGCTGGGGTCCTTGCCGCATTTCTTGTAAGCCTGGCGGGTGGCCTGTATGGCAGGAATCAGCTTGATCGAATCCGTCGTATACCGCTGCCGGTAAAGCTCGGTAAACTCCCCTATCCGCTTCCACAGCTCTTCGCTATAGGCCGAATTCTTTACCGAAGCAAACACCGCCGCCCCGCAGAACCGGGGCCATGCCTGCCTCAATTCATCAGAAACTTCTATCTTCAAATCATTCATAATCATCTGTTATCTGAGAACAAAAGTAGCGATTTATCCTGCACATTCAAACCTTTACGTCCATTTTTGACAATAAATGCGAGAAAAAGCCGCAATTTGCATCCCGCACGGAAAGGCTGGTTCCGAAGAAGGCGGACAATAGGCCGGTGCAGAATCGGCTTTCATATCCCAACTGATTCCAGCCGGTCCACCCATTACACTTCAAATGCAAAGGCTCTTAAAAATCGCAACTTGATGAAGATTTATAGCATACAGGCCGCATTCAATGAAAAATAATGAGTAACTTTAGAACCCGTTTCAATTAGGCAGAAGCCTCTTATAAGGGTGCATCAAAAGGCAATGTCATGCACGAAGTGAAACATCTCACATGCATCAGCCTATGTTTCCGAGCCTTTCGCTTTGCCCAAGATGACAAAATGAAGGCTGGTTTATGTTTCGATACCCCCTTATGCAAGAATCGGCCAAAAGAAGTTTAACATTCAGATTGATATGGAAACAGAAAAAATGAAAATGAAGGCGGGCAAGCTCTACGATGCCAACTATGACCCGGAACTGCTGGCTGAAAGGGCTGCTTGCGCCGACCTTACCTACGAGCTGAACCAGTTGCGCCCGTCAAAAGCAGAAGAACGCGACGCGTTGGTAAGGCGTATTCTGGGAAAGGTGAATGGCAGCTGCACCATCGTATCTCCTTTCTTCTGCGATTATGGCTACAACATCGAGGTGGGCGAAAACTTCTTCGCCAACATGAACTGCGTGATTCTGGACGAAGCCGAGGTGAAGTTCGGCGACAATGTATTTGTCGCTCCCAACTGCGGCTTCTATACGGCCGGACATCCGCTTGACTCAGAACGCAGAAACAAAGGGCTGGAATATGCACGCCCTATCACGGTCGGCAACGATGTATGGATTGGCGCCGGAGTCAGTGTCCTGCCGGGAGTGACCATCGGCGACGGAGCTGTGATAGGTGCCGGCAGCGTAGTGAACAAAGATATTCCTGCCGGGGTATTGGCCGCCGGAAATCCGTGCAGGGTGATACGTGAGATTACAGAGAAAGACAAGGAACGATACATCTGACAAAGCAAAACAGATGGACGAGAAAGATTACTCTTTCCTTGTCGGATTGCCGGGAAAGGAAAACATCACACAAGCAAGCAGCTGTTGAGTTTATACCCAATCTGCGTTAATCTGCGGAAATCTGCGTTTCGAATAATCGGTTTGAATCCCAGCGAATTTAGGCGGCAATGCAGAACGTATGTTCCACACTGTGGAATCTGTAAACCGCATTGTGGAATGTATGTTTCACGATGCGGTTTACAGATTCCGGCAGCAGGCCGCGACAAATCCATGCCGGAAGTTTGCACTTCGGCAATTATTTCCTAGCTTTAAAACCTGTTTGAACTTTCTATCAAGACCGAAATGAAAAAGCCCGACAACTACACTCCCTACAAGGATAACTACTCAGAATCCGAACTGTGGAACAAGATCAAGAAGACGGCAAAGAAAGCCGGAGCAAAAGCGATATATGCCGTCCTGTGCTTCCATCCGGCATACTGCCGGCCGATTATCTCAGCAGCATGATGCCCGAAAGGATACGGCCGGAACGGATTCCCAGACGGCGGGCTGAAAAGAAGTCGGCCGGAGCATTGTAGGTGCAGATGCCGGAGAGTTCGACATTTTCCGGCAGGACTCCGGAGTCAAGCAACTGCATCCGGTTGGCTTCCCACAAGTCGATGTGCCATTTGCCGCGGCGGAAAGCGATCCGGTCCATTCTGAATCCGGCACTCCGGAACGCCTCATAAACCTCATCGCCCACTTCAAAGGCATCCGGCGAAATGCTCGGACCGATGCAGGCCGCAACGTCCTGCCCTCTCGTTCCGTAAGCGTCAGCCATCACACGCAGTGTTTTTGCCGCAATCCCGGCCACGGTTCCGCGCCAGCCAGCATGAGCCGCTGCCACAATCTTCAGGCGAGCATCGAAAAACAGTATGGGAACGCAGTCGGCGGTAGAGATACAAAGGCACACCTCCGGAAGGCTGCTCACCAGCGCGTCAACTCCTTCAAGCAAAACCGCCCGCTCCGATTCATCTTCAAGCAGGAAGCTCTCGTCTATGCAACGGACCTCCGTGCGATGCACCTGATGAGGGATAACCAGACACTTGGGACGCACCGGCATCAGCGAACAAAGCAGCCCGCGATTCTGCGCTACCGATGTTTCAGAATCGCCGCAACAGGCGTTGCAGTTGAACGAAGCGTAGTTTCCCCCACTGTATCCGCCATGGCGTGTAGTAGAGAAACAAAAAATGTCGGAATGCAGCCCGTTCAAGCCATATTCCAACATCCTTCTATCTTTAACAAACTGATATTCCATTACTTTTCAGGTTCGTCTTCCCAGTCCTCTTCTTCATATTCATACTCGAAATCATCCGGATCGTCATCCTCATACACATAATCAAAGTCTTCGTCCTCACCCAGATCCTTCAGTTCCTCCTGAAGCTTTGTCAAGTCCTTCGGGCGATGGACAATCGCTTCGTGGCGCACGGCTTCCAGACGGTTGCTTTCCTTGTTCAGCTCGTTCCACAACAGGTCTTTCAACTGAGCGATTCCTGTCCCGGCCACAGCCGAGATGAATACATAAGGAACACCTTCGGGCAAAGTCGGCTCCAGCATTCCGACAAGTTCGTCATCCAGCAAGTCACACTTCGTGATTGCCAGCACACGCTGCTTGTCGAGCATTTCCGGATTGAACGTAGCCACCTCGTTGAGCAGGATTTCATATTCCTTGCGGATGTCATCCGTATCGCCCGGCACCATGAACAGCAGCAGCGAGTTGCGTTCGATGTGGCGCAGGAAACGCAGTCCCAGTCCCTTTCCTTCGCTTGCTCCTTCGATGATTCCCGGAATGTCCGCCATCACAAACGACTTGCCGTCATGATATGACACGATGCCCAGATTCGGTTCAAGCGTAGTGAACGGATAGTTGGCTATTTTCGGACGGGCGGCAGAAACGGCAGAAAGCAGCGTAGACTTTCCGGCATTCGGAAAACCTACCAGACCGACATCGGCCAGCAGCTTCAGTTCGAGAATCACCATCATTTCCTGCATCGGCTCTCCCGGCTGGGCAAAGCGCGGCGCCTGCCTTGTGGCCGTACGGAAATGCCAGTTTCCCAGACCTCCGCGACCGCCTTTCAGGAGAATGACTTCCTGTCCGTGTTCGGTGATGTCGCACACATATTCGCCGGTTTCCGCATTGTACACAACGGTTCCGCACGGCACCTCTATCACCTTGTCCTCACCGTCCTTTCCGGTACTCCGGCTTTTAGAACCGTTTCCGCCGTGTCCGGCAAACACATGACGCTCGTACTTCAGGTGAAGCAGTGTCCAGTAGTTGCGGTTTCCCCGCAAAATCACATGACCTCCTCTACCACCGTCGCCACCGTCAGGTCCTCCGTTTGGCATATATTTTTCACGGCGCAAATGTGCCGAGCCGCGTCCTCCTTTTCCGGAGCGGCAGTAGATTTTTACATAATCAACAAAATTCGATTCAGCCATAATCTTTTTTCAGTTACGAGTGACGAGCCAACGAGGTGACAAAGCTTATCCGGCCTTTTGTCACCCCGCACTTTGCCAACCCGTCAACTTCAATTTAAATATTTTCAATAGCCTTGCAGATATCGGCAAAGATACCGTCCATCGTGCCCAGTCCATTGATGTGGCGGTAAGTTCCGCCTTTCTTGTACCAGTCGATCAGCGGAGCCGTCTGCGAATGATAAACCACCAGGCGTTTCTTGATTGTTTCTTCGTTGTCGTCGGCACGGCCAGACTCCTGTCCGCGCTTGATAAGGCGCGTCATCAGCTCGTCTTCCGGAACTTCCAGGTCGAGCATCACAGACACTTCCTGTCCGCGTTCTTTCAGCATCGCCTTCAGCGCATCTGCCTGAGCGATTGTACGGGGGAATCCGTCGAATATCACGCCTTTGCTGTCTTTCAGGCTGTCAAACACACTTGCCAGAATATCAATCATCAGTGCGTCGGGAATCAGCTGTCCGTTGTCGATATAGCCTTTTGCAGTCTTGCCGAGTTCAGTTCCGTTCTTGATTTCCGCACGCAGCACATCACCTGTAGAAATATGGTTCAGCCCATATTTTTCCACGATACGCGCACTCTGAGTGCCTTTGCCGGAACCCGGTGCGCCAAAAATTACAATGTTCAACATCTTTTTTACCTTTTTGTTATGTTATTATTACTGTTTCAGTCGATTACCGTATAAATGTCGCGGTAGTTACGTCCCAGTCCGTCATAGTCAAGTCCGTATCCCACGATGAAGTCGTTGGGAATCTTCATCGCCACATAGTCGAGGTTCAGCTCCACCTCCAGTTTGTCCGGCTTCACCAGCAGCGTAGCCACGCGGATGTCTTTCGGTCCGCGCCCCTTCAGCGTTTCGATGAGCCGCTTCATTGTCAGTCCCGTATCCACGATATCTTCCACAATCACCACCGTGCGTCCGGAAATGTCTTCATTCAGACCGACAAGTTCCTTCACTTTTCCCGTCGACGATGTGCCCGCATAGGAAGCAAGCTTTACGAACGATACCTCACAAGGTATATCCAGACACTTCATCAAATCGGCCGTAAACATGAAAGAACCGTTCAGCACACTCACAAACAGCGGATTCTCACCCTCAAGGTCGCGGCTGATTTCACTTGCAACTCTATGCACTTCACGCAATATGTCCGCCTCAGGAATGAATGTTCTGAAACGCTTGTCTTTTATCTGAATTTCTTTCATACACATTGACTGATTTTAAAATTGCCGCAAATTTACAGATTTTCCGACAAACCATTGCACGAGTCAGTAAGGTTTTAAACATATTTTCAACAGAACATATACTTCGTCTACCGCTTTTTTCGTACTTTTACCGACAAAATACGCCGCAGAGAACACAGAGCATCACTGACGTTTCATGTATCCTGTGCCCGCTGCCGGAAGAATTTCACTTTTATGCATGATTAATTAGCTAACGACATGAAAATCTTAACTTGCGCACAACAGAAAGAGGCTGATGCCTATACTATTGCCAACGAACCCATATCCTCCATCGAACTGATGGAAAGAGCCGCCGCTGCCATGACGCGGATCATCTGCTCACGCTGGGACACGTCCCACCGGATGATCGTGATAGCAGGAGCAGGCAACAACGGAGGCGACGCGCTGGCCATCGCGCGGCTTCTCGCCGACAAAGGATATTCCGTGAATGTGATTTTCTTCAACGTCACAGGAAAAATATCCGAAGAATGTCTTGCCAACGTGCGGAGGCTCGACGAAACGGCGATAGAAAGCTATACGGAAGTCACTAAAGAACTGACCATCCCGGCAATCAAGCCTACGGATGTCATCATCGACGGACTGTTCGGCTCGGGACTCGACAGACCGCTCGAAAAAGGATTCGCCAAGGTTGTGCAGATGCTGAACAGTTCGCCGGCACCCATCGTTTCCATCGACATTCCTTCGGGAATGATGGGAGAAAACAACTCTACGCTGAACCGCCCGAACATCATCCATGCAACGCTGACTCTCAGCGTACAGCTGCCCAAACTGGCGTTTCTGTTTGCCGAAAATGCCGACCTCGTAGGCGAATGGGTGCTGGTAGACATAGGCATCAGCAAGGATTTTCTTGAAAGAACTTCCACTCCCTACTCCATCGCAGAGGCTGAAGAAATAAGAAGCATCATCAAACCGCGCAAGAAATTCGACCACAAGGGCATGTTCGGGCACGGACTGCTCATTGCCGGCTCATACGGCATGGGAGGGGCAGCGGTGCTTTCGGCACAAGCCTGCCTGCGCTCCGGAATCGGACTGCTTACCGTACACACTCCGGTATGCAACCACGCGCTGCTTCAGGCTGCCGTTCCCGAAGCCATGACGGAAGACGATGTGCACGAGCATATCTTCGCCTCAGAAACAGACCTTGACGCATATCAGGCCGTGGCCGTCGGTCCGGGACTCGGACAGGACGATCTGACAGCCGAAGCGCTTTACGCACAAATCAAGAACTGCTATATGCCGATGATTGTCGACGCAGACGCGCTGAACCTGCTGGCCAGAAACAGCAGCAACCTGTCGAACCTGCCTGCCGACTCCATCCTCACGCCTCATCCCAAAGAGCTCGAACGCATTGTCGGACGCTGCTCCAATTCATACGAACGTCTGACAAAAGCCAAAGAACTGGCGAGCTACCTGCGCTGCTACATCGTGCTGAAAGGAGCATGGACGGCTGTCATCTCGCCTAACGGAAGCGTCAGCTTCAACCCGACAGGAAATCCGGGAATGGCGACGGGAGGAAGCGGCGACGTGCTGACGGGCATCCTGCTTGCACTGCTCTCGCAAGGCTACAACTCGTCGGATGCCTGCCGCCTCGGAGTTTATGTGCACGGACTGGCGGGCGACATTGCCTGCCGGCGCATGGGAGAAATCAGCATGACAGCCGGCGATATCATCGCCGCACTTCCTGAAGCCTGGAAACAATTGTCTGACAAAAACAACGTAAACCCTGAATAATATGAAAAAAGCCATTATCGCACTTGCACTGCTGGCATCTGCCGGCATACAGGCACAAGACATCTACACACCGGGCGAAGGTGAAGGTATCATTTATTTTCTCCCGAAAACACAGATAGTGGTAGACATTATCGCCACGCGCGTTGACTACAAGCCGGGAGAATTCGGGCTTTATGCCAACCGCTACCTGCGGCTGAACAATGTCAGCACCCGTCCGGAAACGCATTGGGAAATCAAAGACATCCAGGTGCGCACCGCCGGAATCCCGGATTCAACCAAGGCTTACATCATGAAGCTGAAAGACAAAAGTCTGGAATCAAATATCGAACTGACAGACCAAGGGATTGCAAAAGCTATCAACACCACTTCCAGCTATAAGGAGGAACAGCCGGAATACAAGCTCCAGATTCCGCAGAAGCATGAGAATGCACACCAGTATATGACGGAAGACATTCTGCTGGCAGGCTCTTCGGCTAAGATGGCAGAGCTTACGGCCCGCGAAATCTATAACATACGCGAGAGCAAAAACGCCATCCTGCGCGGACAGGCCGACACAATGCCGAAAGACGGAGCCTCTCTGAAACTGATCATCAGCCAGCTCGACAAGCAGGAACGCGCGCTGACCGAAAGCTTCACCGGAGTGACAGACCGCACGGACAAAGTGTTTACATTCACGGTCAATCCGGAAGACAAAATGAGCGACAAGGTTTTTGCCCGCTTCTCTTCCAGACTGGGCGTTCTGCAAGCAGACAATCTGGCCGGAGATCCCATCAGCATCAGCATAAGCAACTCGTCATCGCTTCCGGCACCGGTAGAAGACGGGAAGAAAAAGAAGAAAATCGACGGTGTGATCTACAATATCCCCGGCAAAGGCAAAGTGAGCGTTTCTTTCCAGGGAAAGACAAAATGGGAGAACGAACTCCAGATAACGCAGTTCGGCTACACGGAAGTGCTGGTAGACGGACTGTTTGACAAGAAAGTGAACACGCGCGTGGTCTTCAATCCGGTTACGGGCGGTGTGATCAAGATTGACAAAGACTGAAATTCATCCAGACAACAAATGCAACAGAAAAGGCTGTGTCAAAACAGGAAATGACTGTCAAAAAGCAAATGACAGCTGATTTTCATTTTGACACAGCCTCTGTTTTTATGACTTTACAACGCTTTCAGCCAGGCAGAAAAACGCGCACCGGCAAGCACCGACACTCTCCTTTCAGGCTTCTT
>NZ_JANRHN010000038.1:0-32334 GCF_024733745.1 Bacteroides sp. ET225
AAAACCATAAAAATTATCTGCAATTCTATGAAATCTCAAAAGGTCACTTTCACAAAGTTTTGCTTCAAAAAGGTCACCTGAGGGTCACCAATAAAAGAAAAAGCACCTACAAAATATTTGTAAGTGCTTGATTCTTAGTGTGGACCAGCCAGGGCTTGAACCTGGGACCTCCAGATTATGAGTCTGTTGCTCTAACCAACTGAGCTACAAGTCCGACATTTTGAATGTGTTTCAAAACTGCTGCAAAAGTAAGCCTTTCATCTGAAAACTGCAATAGTTTGCGCAAAAAAAATAATAAAAAAAGCATTTTAATCATTCTTCTTTCAAGATATATTGTAAATTTGCGCCACTAATGTTTAATTTTCAGATATATGTCATCAAAATCTAACGAACCGCATCTTACGGGACTTACTGATCAGGAAGTTCTCAAAAGCCGCGAACAGCATGGAGTGAATCTGCTGACTCCCCCCAAACGTCCTTCTATCTGGAAACTTTACCTCGAAAAATTTCAGGACCCTGTCATTCGGGTGCTGCTTGTGGCCGCTGTTTTCTCTCTGATCATTTCTATCATTGAAAACGAATACGCTGAAACAATCGGCATCTTTTTTGCCATCTTCCTGGCAACCGGAATCGGATTCTATTTTGAATATGATGCCAATAAAAAGTTTGACTTGCTGAATGCCGTAGGAGAAGAAACTCCAGTAACGGTCATCCGGAACGGGAAAGTCCATGAAATACCACGCAAAGATGTAGTGGTGGGAGATATCGTTATCCTAAACACGGGAGAGGAAGTGCCTGCCGACGGAACGCTTATAGAGGCGGTTTCTCTCCAGGTAAACGAATCTAGTCTGACAGGAGAGCTGATGGTAAATAAAACCACAGACGAAGCTCATTTCGATGAAGAAGCGACTTATCCTTCCAATACGGTCATGCGCGGTACAACAATAACGGACGGGCATGGAATCATGCGGGTAAACCGCGTAGGCGACGCAACAGAAATCGGCAAAGTCGCACGTCAGGCAACCGAACAGAGCCAGGAACAGACTCCGCTGAACATCCAGTTGAGCAAGCTGGCCAACCTCATCGGCAAAGTAGGATTCACGATCGCTGCCCTTACATTTATTATATTTACAGGAAAAGATCTCTATGCCTACCTCAACGCAAATGTTGTAAGCGACTGGCACCAATGGCTGGATATTGCGCGCATCGTACTGAAATATTTCATGATGGCAGTTACACTGATTGTTGTAGCCGTGCCCGAAGGACTCCCGATGAGCGTTACACTGAGTCTGGCTTTGAACATGCGCCGCATGCTGAAAACAAACAATCTGGTGCGTAAAATGCACGCTTGCGAAACAATGGGTGCCATTACCGTCATCTGCACAGACAAGACCGGCACACTGACACAAAACCTGATGCAAGTATACGAAGCCAAACTTGACGAAAGCAACCCGGACCTGATAGCCGAAGGTATTGCCGCCAACTCTACGGCCTTCCTTGAGGAAAAAGGCGAAGGGGAAAAGCCGTCAGGTGTAGGAAATCCCACAGAAGTAGCTTTGCTGCTTTGGCTGAACGGAAAAGGAAAGGACTATGTGAAGTTACGTGAAAACGCAAAAGTTGTCAACCAGTTGACATTCTCCACCGAACGCAAATACATGGCAACCTTAGTTGACTCCCCAATCCAGGGAAAGCGCATATTATATATAAAAGGTGCGCCCGAAATCGTAATGGGGAAATGCAGCCTTAGCAAAGAAGATATAGCAAAAAACAACGAACAGCTGCTTGCCTACCAAAACAAGGCTATGCGTACATTGGGACTTGCATATAAATATGTAGGGAATAATGAGTCAAACGACTGTGCCGAACTGGTTAATCAGGGAGGAATGACTTTCTTGGGAATTTTTGCCATCAGCGATCCTATCCGTCCGGACGTTCCTGACGCAGTCAAACGCTGCCAGTCAGCCGGAATAGGCATCAAGATCGTTACCGGTGACACTCCGGGAACAGCGACAGAGATTGCACGCCAGATCGGCCTGTGGAAACCGGAAGATACCGAACGCAACCGAATCACAGGAGTAGAATTTGAAGCGCTGACTGATGAAGAAGCTCTCGAGCGCGTACTCGACTTGAAAGTAATGAGCCGTGCCCGTCCGATGGACAAACAGCGTCTGGTCCAGCTGCTCCAGAAGAAAGGGGCCGTAGTTGCCGTAACCGGCGACGGGACAAACGATGCGCCGGCATTGAATCATGCACAGGTAGGCCTGTCTATGGGAACAGGAACGTCAGTAGCCAAAGAAGCCAGCGACATCACCCTGCTCGACGATTCGTTCAACAGCATCGCGACAGCCGTCATGTGGGGACGTTCGCTCTACAAGAACATCCAACGTTTCATCGTGTTCCAGCTCACCATCAATGTGGTAGCCTTGCTGAGCGTACTGTTTGGAGCCTTCTTCGGGACATCACTCCCGCTGACTGTCACCCAAATGCTTTGGGTAAACTTGATTATGGACACATTTGCGGCCATGGCTTTAGCATCAATCTCGCCAAGCATGGATGTTATGAACGAAAAGCCTCGCAAACGGACAGACTTCATCATCACCCCTGTCATGCGGAACAACATTTTCGGCGTCGGCCTGGGATTCCTCGTCATTCTGATGGGCATTCTCTATTACTTCAAGACACTGCCGGGAGGAGTTCTGCCGAATGGAGAAATGGATGTTCATTACTTGACCATCTTCTTCACAATCTTCGTAATGCTCCAGTTCTGGAATCTGTTTAATGCAAGTGTATTCGGAACAAGCCACTCGATATTCCGCGATGCAAGCCATGCTTTAGGAATGCTCGGCGTTGCGCTGATTATCCTGATCGGACAGTTCATCATCGTCACTTTCGGCGGAAAAGTGTTCCGAACCGAACCGCTTTCGCTGAACGAATGGCTGTATATCATAGGCGGCACATCATTTGTTTTATGGATTGGAGAAATAGCAAGAGGTATCAAACGACTGAAAAAAAACTGAAGACACCGTGAATCCACAAATTCATAACATCATCTTTGACTGGGGAGGCGTACTGATTGACCTCAACACAGAAGGTTGCATCCAAGCTTTCGAACGGCTGGGAGCCGATGTCAAGACACTGCTCACGGGCACAAACGAGCTGGGAGTATTCAGCGCATACGAATCCGGTGCGCTGGATACCGCCGGCTTCCATCAGGAAATCCGCCGGATCATCGGGAAGGAAGTAGCAGACGAAGACATCGACAAAGCATGGAATACCCAATTAAAGTCTATTCCCCCTGAAAAGTTAGAACTGCTGCTGGAACTTGGTTCGCATTATAACCTATACCTGCTGAGCAACACGAACGAACTGCACTGGCTCTGCGGGGCAAAAGCCTTCAACTACAATGGATACAAAGTGGAGGACTACTTTAAACACATATTTCTGTCTTTCCGGATGCATTTGGCCAAACCGGATCCTCAGATATTCATCGCAGCGCTCAAGGAAGCCGGACTAAAAGCCGATGAAACTCTCTTCATCGATGATTCTGAGGCAAACTGCCAGGCAGCATCTTCAGCCGGCCTCCATACTTTTCATTATATCCCGGGCGGTGACCTCCGTGCAGTATTCTTTTGAGCCGAGCATCCTAAACCACCGATAATTATCAAACGGAAAAATGATTCTGACAGACAGTACCAACCACAAACTTCCTCCATGCGTCGCCACGATCGGATGCTTTGACGGAGTTCACCGAGGACATCGCTATCTGATCCGCCAGGTTTCCGAAACAGCCAAAAGAGAAGGTTTATGTTCGGCACTGATTACATTTCCTGTACACCCAAGACAGGTTATGCATGCAGACTATCAGCCCCAGCTTTTATCTTGCCTGAAACAAAAAGAAGAGCTGCTGTCTTTTACAAGTGCCGACTATTGCCTGATGCTTCCATTCACAGAAGCACTTTCCCAACTGACAGCCTATGAATTCATGCGGCTGCTCCATGAAGAATATCATGTGCAAACATTGATCATCGGATATGATCATCGCTTCGGACACAACCGGAGCGAAGGATTCGAGAATTATTGCAAATACGGCAAAGAACTTGGCATGGAAGTCGTACAGGCAAAAGCATTGACTGAGGACGGACAAAGCATCAGCTCTACCCTGATACGGGAACTGCTGAAAAAAGGGGATGTTAAAAAGGCTAACCAATATTTAGGATATTCCTATTATATAAGCGGGACTGTCATCGACGGATATAAAGTTGGGCGCAAGCTGGGATTCCCAACGGCCAATCTGAAGCCTTCATGCGCAGAAAAGCTGATTCCTGAAACCGGAGTATATGCTGTCTACGCATATATAGGCAATGACACATACCCCGGCATGCTGAACATCGGCTACCGTCCGACACTCAACAACGGAAAAGACATGAGCATCGAGGTACATCTCATAGACTTCAACGATGACATTTATTACAAAGAAATGAAAATAGAATTTGTGAGCCGCATACGACCGGAAATGAAGTTTGAAGACATCAACGCATTGACTGCACAATTGAACAAAGACAAAGCAGCCATTGCCCGGCTGCTCGCTTCCCGATGAAATACAAAAGCCGGAACTACCCTACTTTCACAACAATTCCGGCCATTGTCAATCCATATTCATGTGCTAGCAACCTTCCTTCCCTACTCACATTGGCTTGATAGAAACAGCCACTCCACCGCTTGGAGCAAGGCGCTGTTTCAGCACCGTCTTGCTATTCACTTTCTTCGAGAAGATTACATAATCTTTAGGGGTTGTCCTCCAGTCCGCTTTCTCCCCATCTGCATAAATAACGGCCCGATAATTCTTTCCCCGGGGCAAAAAGCTCAAATCAATTGTAGCTTCCCTGCTGTTTTCATCAGTGATTCCCCCGACATACCATTCATCTTTCCCTTTAGCCTTCCGCGCAATGGTTATATAGTCACCGGGCTCCGCTTCCAGAATATACGTATCATCCCAATCAACCGCTACATCTTTTATAAACTGAAAAGCATCCGGATATTTCTCATAATTTGTATATAAGTCTGCTGCCATCTGGAGCGGACTGTACATCGTTACATAAAGAGCAAGCTGTTTCACAAGCGTTGTACTAAGCTTTGCCTTATTCGAACCATAAACCGACAAATCTCCTTCAAAAATTCCCGGCGTATAGTCCATCGGGCCACCCATCAGCCGTGTAAAAGGCAAGATTGTCGTATGGTCCGGACGATTGCCTTTAAATGATTCGAACTCTGTACCGCGTGCCGACTCCTGCGCTATCCAGTTCGGATAAGTACGGCATAATCCGGTTGGGCGTACAGCCTCATGCGAATTAACCATCGCTTTATATTTTGCGGCCATCTTGACAACCCTCAGATAATGGTTTACCATCCACTGCCCGTCGTGATGTTCACTGCGGGGGATAATAGGGCCCACATATCCTGTTTTAACCGCATCATATCCGTGTTCAGACATAAACCGGAACGCATCTTCCATCTGCCGCTCATAATCACAGACAGATGAAGTCGTTTCATGGTGCATAATGATTTTCACCTTCTTTTCCGCCGCATAACGCTGCAGCTCACTTACATCAAAATCCGGATACGGCCGGGTAAAACTGTATATATGCTCTTTCACATAAGCAAAATTCGCTTCCCATCCTTCATTCCATCCCTCTACCAGCACGGCATCAAACCCGTTTCGGGATGCGAAGTCAATATATTCTTTTACATGCGCTGTATTGGCGGCATGTGTTCCATTAGGCATTTCTTTGGTATAATCGGTCTTTCCGATAACTATGTCCTGATTCTTCGTATAGGCCCACGTCGAGCCTTGCCCTGTAAAATACTCCCACCACACGCCTACGTATTTAACGGGATGTATCCAGGAAGTGTCTTCCAGTTTGCAGGGTTCATTCAGATTCAAAATCAGGTTGGATGCCAAAATATCTCGTGCATCATCACTCACGACGATTGTCCGCCACGGAGTAACATTGCCGGTTTGCATGAATCCTTTGGCTCCGTTCTTGTCGGGAGTAAGATGGGCACTTAGGCAAAATGACTTGTCATCCAAATTCAATTGCATCGCCGGATAATCAACTAGCGCCGCCTCGTGTATATTAATATACAGTCCGTCCGCAGATTTCAGCATAAGCGGTGTCTGCACAGCCAGATCAGGCGTAAAACTTTTGACCGCCAAAGGCTCCTGCCTTACGCTGTCTGTCAAAAAGGCAACTTCCGATAAAAGAGAAGTTGTAGTAGGATATTCGTTCGTATCATAGTCACCCGGAAGCCAGAATGCCTTATGGTCACCGGTCAAGCGAAACTCCGTAACCTCCTCTTTCAACGTAAAGTTGCGCAAATCCTCTTGCACAGGAAATTCATAACGGAAACCCAGTCCGTCATCAAAAAGACGGAAACGGATATTCAGCAGCCAGCCGGTATCTTTCTGGCGCAAAGCAACAAACAGCTCCTTATGATGATCCCGGATATCACGGTATTGCCCCAATACCGGATGCCAGACCGTATCTGCCTCGCCCGTCCGCTCTTCAATTTGCTCAAAGTCTTTGCAAAACACAAATTCAGGACTGACGAGGAAGCCCATTCGGCTCTCTTTAATAACCTCCCGTCCTTTATATTGAAGAGAATAGACAGGAGTTCCGTCAGACAAAAGACGAAAATCCAACGACACATTACCATCCGGGGAAGTCAAAACCTGCGCCTTTATGGTTCCCCAGACAGCGAAGCATAACAAGATACATACTGATACAAAACGTTTCATCTGTGTAAATGATTTTATGATTAACATTAGCCTGTTCAATTCTTCAAGCCGAAACAAAGCAAGCTTCAAGACAGCCTCTATCTATAGAACAGTTCAAAAGCATATTACACTACATCCCGACCAGCAAACGTCTGCTTATTTATCGTTTTTTATGTTTTCGGCCAATGCGGACAAAATGAAAAAAGAACAATAAAACGGCCAGCCACAATCCGCTAAGCACTGCCAGACAGCGCACCAGCATCTTGCCGCCATCATTTCCGTAAAACCTACAGAATATGCACGAACAGCCATTTCCTGCATGTGAAAAATAAACCACAAGCATCCATGCAGTCACAACAAGCAAAACAACGATTCCCCATGAAAGCCACAGCCTGCAGCCTCGGCCTGCTACTGCTGTCTTATGCACCAATTTTACCATATTTCCAGAATTTGAACAAAGCTACTCCGGAGAAAGCAGTCCGTCAATACCTACTTATTGGTATACTGCCACATAAAATACTAATAAATAAGGATAAAACGGCAAACAAAATATCTGATATATCAAGAATTATCAGTAACTTTGCGCCGAATTTGATATTAAAAAAACGAATGAAGACATTTGAAGAACTTGGCGTTTCCCCTGAGATACGCAAAGCGATTGAAGAAATGGGGTATGTGAGCCCCATGCCTGTACAAGAAGAAGTGATTCCTTACCTGTTGGGAAACGGTAATGATGTAGTAGCTCTGGCTCAAACCGGAACGGGAAAAACAGCCGCATTTGGTCTGCCGCTGATTCAAAAGACTGATGTGACACGCCGCGAACCGCAAGCGTTGATACTCTGCCCTACTCGCGAACTTTGCCTGCAGATAGCCGGTGATTTGACCGATTATTCCAAGTACATTACAGACTTGAAGATTCTGCCCGTATATGGAGGTTCATCCATCGAAAGCCAAATACGCAGCCTGAAAAAAGGCGTACATATCATTGTAGCTACACCGGGCCGTCTGATTGACTTGATGGAACGCAAGGTTGCCAAGCTTGAAACCATCAAGGATGTGGTTATGGACGAAGCAGACGAGATGCTGAACATGGGATTTACTGAAAGCATCAATGCCATACTGGAACATGTGCCGCAGGACAGAAACACGTTGATGTTCTCTGCAACCATGAGCCCGGAAATCTCAAAGATTGCAAAAACTTATCTGCATGATGCAAAAGAAATTACAATCGGAGTCAAGAACGAGAGCACCAAAAACGTGCATCACGTTGCATATATCGTACATGCAAAGGACAAATATCTTGCACTGAAACGCGTTGTGGATTACTATCCGCAAATCTATGGCATCATTTTCTGCCGCACCCGCAAAGAGACCCAGGAAATTGCCGACAAACTGATTCAAGATGGATACGATGCCGATTCGCTCCACGGCGAACTGAGTCAGGCCCAGCGTGACCTTGTAATGCAGAAGTTCCGCCAACGCCATCTCCAGCTGCTGGTGGCAACCGATGTGGCTGCACGCGGACTTGACGTAAACGACTTGACTCATGTCATCAACTACGGACTCCCGGAAGACACGGAAAGCTATACCCACCGAAGCGGACGTACCGGACGCGCCGGGAAAACAGGTATCTCAATAGCCATCATCAACCTGAGAGAAAAAGGAAAGATGCGCCAGATCGAACGCATCATCAACAAGAAATTTGAGGTAAGTCCGCTGCCGACAGGACAAGAAATATGCGAACAGCAGCTTGTGAAAGTAATCGATGAAATCGAGAAAGTTAAAGTTAACGAAGAAGAAATCGAAACCTTCCTGCCGAGCATTTACCGCAAGTTTGAATGGCTTAGCAAAGAAGACCTGATCAAGCGCGTGGTGTCTATGGAATTCAACCGTTTCCTGGACTATTACAAGAACGCTCCTGAGATAGATCAGCCCAGCGCAGCAGAAAAAGGAGAAAAAGAAAAAGGCCGCAAAGACCGGAAAGAACGTAAAGACCGCAAGGAACGAGGTGAAAGAAGCCGCAAAGCGGAAAAAGGCTATACACGTCTTTTCCTTAACGTGGGCAAGACAGACGGATTCTATGCCAACCAGATTATTGACTTGATCAACCACAATGTAAAGAACGAACGCATCCAGATCGGACGCATTGATCTGATGCAGAACTTCTCATTCGTTGAAGTAATCGAGTCACAGGCTTCCGTACTGCTGAAAGCGCTGAACAAAGTTACGTTGAAGAACGGACGCAAGGTAGTGTTGGAGGTAGCCAGTGAAAACACCGGGAACAGCGACAGCAGCGGAAAGAAACGCAGCCGCGGAGAAAAAGGTGGAAAAAGGGAATCTTCTTCAAGGAAAGCCAAACCCGAACAAGCTCCGGCACAGCACAAAATGAAAAAAGACGACTGGATGCAGTTCTTCAACGGCGGATCAGACAATGAAGAAGGCGACTGGTGGGAAAAGCCAAGCAAGAAGAAAAGAAAAAAATAAGCTACAAGTTCAACAGATTATACAATAAAAAGAACGTGCCGCGAATGTATTTATTTCGCGGCACGTTCTTTTTTACAGGCCTCATTCTACAATCAAATGCACTTTGTCTGCTCCGGTACGGGCTTTCAGCCAATCGTTCATCTTGCGTTTTTCCGGAGCCGAAGGCGCATGCGTGCAGCCTACAATCGCAAACGTAACGGTGTCCATCCGCGCACTGTCGATAAGCATCTGAAGACTTTTTGACACAGACAGCGTCTTAACCATCGGGAAAAGCACTTTCATCTCCTTCCCCATTCTTAAATCCACCTGGGATCCGCTAAAGGCATCCAAGGCCCGCTTTATCGAGTCCAGTTCCACACGCTGTTCCGAAAGCTGCCTCTCGCTGTTATGGTAGAAATCCTCCATCACCATCGACTTGATATTGCTGATGTCCACCGCATTATTGTTTCCCAGACCTTGGAAGACCACAAGTTTTGTATTGTCCAGGCTGTATTTATCCAAACGGTTGCGAGCCTCAACGATCTGATTTTCCGGAATCTCCTTTCCAACCAATACAACCCGAATCTCACGCTTCTCATAAGAAATGTCACGGCTTAGAATCTGCGAATCGGGAAACTGAAGTTCCTGGGTGATGAAACGGTTCGCCGAGGTCTGATAAAAGGTTTCACGCACGATATTATAAGTAAGGTATACAGCGGGGCACATCGTGGCGATCGTAATCCATACGATATATCGTTTGACAATCCTTTCGCGCTCCTTATCCACAAACTGCTTGCGTTCGAAACGCATCAGCCGGACTCCGATATAAGTGGCCAGACTGATGAACACAGAATTGATGAAATACAGATAGAAAGCACCCAAGAAATACAGCAGATTGCCCGTAGCCAGACCGAAACCCGCCGTACAGAGCGGAGGCATCAATGCCGTAGCGATGGCAACACCCGGAATCACATTCCCCTTCTCTTTTGTCGCCAGAGCCACTATCCCTGCCAAACCGCCCATCAAGGCGATGAACACATCATAAATAGAAGGAGAAGTACGGGCAAGCAGTTCCGACTGCACCTCATCAAGCGGAGTGAACAAAAAATAGAGGGTGGCCGTAACCACACTGAACAAGGTAGTCACCGCATAGCTCTTCAACGACCGCTTCATCAGTTCAAAATCGTTCAGACCGATTGAAAGACCGATTCCCATCGTAGGGCCCATGAGCGGAGAAATCAGCATCGCTCCAATGATTACCGCCGTTGAGTTTACATTCAATCCCAACGAAGCGATAACCGTGGCAAATATCAGAATCCACAGGTTCGTTCCCTTAAACTCAACTCCATTGCGGATGTACTCAACGGTAACCTGCTCGTCCTCCTTGCTGCGGTGCAGATCAAGATACTCTTTCAGAAATTTACGGACCAGAAAGTTCCGCTTGCTGTCTAATTTCATAACTGTATAATAGGATTTAATGTTTTATTTGATGAAACGGTTGATGAAGGGAATCGCGCGCAAAGGCAAATCCTTTCTGACAATATAGGCAACAAATACCAGAATCAGCAACGTATGGAACGCCAGACGCAACGGCACATTGGCAATCGGCACTTTTTCTGAAAGGACAAAAAGCACTGCCGCCAGAACCAAATAGGCCGCCATATCCTTCAACGGATAATCCACCGGATATTTCTTCTGGCCGATAAGGAAGGAAAGCAAAGTGATGATTCCATACCCGGCTACAGAAGCCCAGGCCGAAGCGACATAACCGAACCTTGGGACAAGCCACACGTTCAGAGCCAATATCACCGCACAGCCTATCAGCGAGAAGTAGGCTCCCCACTGCGTTTCGTCAGTCAGCTTATACCAGAACGAAAGATTGAAATAGATGCCTTTGAAGATTTCGGCACCCATCACAATTGCCACCACGCTCAGGCCCTCCCAGTAGTCACGGGCCACCATGTATTTCAGCAGATCCATATATCCCATAACGGCAAGAAAAGCAAGCAGCGAAAAGATGAAGAAATACTTCATTGCCGAAGCATACATCATCCGGTTGTCGCCCTCCTTGTTTTTTCCGAACACAAAAGGCTCGTAAGCATAGCGGAAAGCCTGGGTGAAGACCGCCATAATCAACGCGACCTTGCTCGCGGCACTGTAAATGCCGAGCTGCACCAGCCCTTCCTGGCGGTCATCGAAAAGAAAAGGATAAATCATCTTGTCGATTGTCTGGTTCAGAATACCCACCACACCGAATATCAGGATAGGAAACGAATAGCTGACCATCCGCTTCATCAATGCACTGTCCGCCCGGTAAGAGAAGCCTCTCAGTTCAGGAATAAAGAAGAACATCTGCACACCCGACATAATCAGATTAGACACAAAAATGTAGCCTACCAGATAATCCGGGTCATAGAACCATGACACCGCATCCGGACAACGGACGTACAGCCACGGGCAAAGCAGCAGAAAAAAAAGATTCAGCAGAATATTCCCGACGATATTGAACAGCTTGATGGCGGCAAACTTCACGGGACGCTTCCTGTAGCGCAAATAAGCGAACGGAATGCACTGAAAAGCGTCAAGCGCCACCACCACAATCATCATCCCCACATAATCGGGATGATCCGGATACTCCAGCAAGCTCGATATGGGTCCAAGAAATATCATGCAGACCGTCACAAACAGCAAAGACAATCCGCCGACAAACAGCAATGAATTGGCATAGACCTTTTCCGGCTGCTCATCGCTCTTGTTGGCAAAACGGAAGAATCCGGTTTCCATCCCGAACGTCAGCAGCACCAGTATCAGTGCCGTATAGGCATATACATTCGACACAACGCCATACCCTCCCGATGCTGCCGGCAGAACCGACGTATACAGAGGGACAAGCAGGTAATTCAAGAATCGCCCCAGAATACTGCTTACTCCATAGATGGCAGTATCCTTAACCAATGATTTCATTCCGGCCATAGGCTTATTCAGTCAAAAAAAGTTCGTTCTATCGTATATTTGTTCTTTCCCAAGTGCTTGTAGGCAAGATCGGTCACTTCACGTCCGCGGGGAGTACGTTTCAAGAAACCTTCCTTGATGAGAAACGGTTCATACACTTCTTCCAGCGTGCCCGGATCCTCTCCCAAGGCCGTGGCAATGGTAGTCAGACCCACCGGACCTCCCTTGAACTTGTCAATGATCGTACACAGCAGCTTGTTGTCAATCTGATCCAAGCCATACCGGTCGATGTTAAGCGCCTCCAACGCATAGCGTGCAATCTTCAGGTCAATCCGTCCGGAGCCTTTCACCTGGGCAAAATCACGCACCCGCCTCAGCAAAGCATTTGCTATACGAGGCGTTCCGCGGCTGCGGGATGCTATTTCTCCGGCAGCGTCCGTATCGCAAGGAACTCCCAGGATGCCGGCCGAACGAAGCACAATCCGCGACAGCACCGAATCGTCATAATACTCCAGATGGAGGTTGATTCCAAAACGGGCACGAAGGGGGGCCGTAAGCAACCCGCTCCGCGTTGTGGCTCCTACCAGCGTGAAGGGATTCAGGTCAATCTGGATACTGCGAGCCGACGGACCTTTATCAATCATGATATCAATCCGATAATCCTCCATAGCCGAATACAGATATTCCTCCACGACGGGACTCAGGCGGTGGATTTCATCAATAAAAAGCACATCGTTCGGTTCCAGACTGGTCAGCACGCCGGCCAGATCGCCGGGCTTGTCAAGCACCGGGCCTGAAGTCACCTTAAAGCCGACGCCCAGCTCGTTTGCTATGATATTGCTCAACGTGGTTTTTCCCAGACCGGGAGGGCCGTGAAGCAGCACATGGTCAAGCGCCTCCGCACGAAGCCGGGCGGCCTTCACGAAAATGCGCAAGTTATCGACCACCTTGTCCTGACCGCTGAAATCTTCAAACCGGAGAGGACGGAGCGCATTCTCAAAGTCCCTTTCATTTCCGGTCGGCTTATAATCTCGTATATCAAACTCTTCTTCCATTCATTTTCAGATAAACAATGCAAAATTAAGAATATCTGCGAAGAAAACAGAAGGATTGTCGTATATTTGTTTTCCGAAGACAACTAATAGCTGACATCATGAATCCATTGACAACAACCCGAATCGTTTACTTCTCGCCGACTCACACGTCAGAGAAGATAGCGCGTGCCGTAGGAGAAGGAATCGGTATGCCGCGAAGAATTGAAACAGACCTTACATTCGATGAAAGCTCCTCTCCCATCGAAATCAAAAACGAACTGACTATACTGGCCGCTCCTGTTTACGGAGGAAGAGTCGCTCCCGCCGCATTGAAACGCATGAAACGTCTGAAGGGGAACGGTTCGCCCGCCATTCTGCTTGCCGTATACGGAAACCGCGATTACGAAGATGCGCTGATCGAACTGCATGATGCGGCTGCCAGCCTGGGCTTCACCCCTCTTTCTGCCGGAGCTTTCGTTGGAGAACACAGCTACAGCACGCCTGAACTCCCGATAGCGGAAGGCAGGCCCGATGAAACGGATCTTCAGAAAGCACGCGACTTCGGGAAAGAAAGCCTGCAAAAATGGGAACGGATTGCCGCTGTTGCTCCGCTAAAGGTAAAAGGAAACATCCCCTACAAGGAACTGCCTCCCTTCAGGCCGGCTTGTCCCACTTGTACAGACAACTGCTTTGTATGCGGGGAATGCGTAGATGCATGTCCGACTCATGCCATCCGCATAGCAGGCGACGGCAGCCGGATTGAAACAGACATGAACCTCTGCATCAAATGCTGCGCCTGCGTAAAAGCGTGCCCCAACCGCGCACGCACTTTCTTCAGCCCGTTTGCCGCCATACTGCATGAAAAATTCAATACCCGCCGTGAACCGGAAGTCTTCTTCTGATGTTTGAAAAACAGATATTGAGATATGGCAGAAAAAGAAAAACGAATATTGGTAGGCATGAGCGGAGGCATAGACAGCTCTTCCGTGTGCATCATGCTTCAAGAACAGGGCTATGAAGTGGTGGGCGTAACCATGCGCACATGGGACATCCCTTCGCATTTCTCCGTTCCCGGCCAGGAGCAGCCCGATGACGTGCTGGAAGCGCAGGCTCTTGCCGCACGGCTGGGAATCGAACACCACGTGGCCGATGTGCGCAAGGAATTCAAGGATGTAATCGTGCGTTATTTCATCGACGAATACATGCGCGGACGCACTCCCAACCCGTGCGTCATGTGCAATCCGCTTTTCAAGGAACGCATTCTCTGCGAATGGGCAGACCGCACCGGTTGCGCATGGATTGCAACCGGCCATTATTGCAGGCTGGAGGACATCAACGGAAACCGTTATATCGTGACCGGAGATGATCCGGCCAAAGACCAGTCGTATTTCCTATGGAAGCTTCCGCAGGAAATTCTGAAAAGGATGCTCTTTCCGCTGGGGGGCATGACCAAAGCGGAAGTGCGGCAATATCTCGCTTCTAAAGGATTTGAAGCGAAAGCAAAAGGCGGAGAAAGCATGGAAATCTGCTTCATCGACAAGGATTATAGGGAATTTCTGAAAGAACATTGTCCGGACATTGACGAGCGGATCGGGCCGGGATGGTTCGTAGACAGCAAGGGACTCAAGCTCGGGCAGCATAAAGGATTTGCCTACTATACCGTCGGTCAGCGGAAAGGACTTGAGATCGCTCTCGGGAAACCGATGTATGTATTGAAAATCAACCCGAACAAGAACACAGTCATACTCGGAGACGCCGAACAGCTGAAAACCGAATACATGCTGGTAGAAGATGTAAATGCCGTTGATATGGACGAACTGCTTTCGTGCCAGAATCTTTCCGTGCGTATCCGTTACCGTAGCCGCCCCATCCCCTGCCAGATTACACAGGTTAACGATTCGCATCTGCTGGTAAAGTTTCTGGGAGAAGCCTCAGCAATCACACCAGGCCAGTCGGCCGTTTTCTACGAGAACAATCGTGTGCTCGGCGGAGGGTTCATCGCTTTCCAGCAGGGAGTAAAAAAACTGGTAAAAGAAACCAACAATGCCAATGGCTGAACATAGGAAACAATCTTTTGAACTGTTATCATGCCGTCTTTCAGTGCAGTCATATACCTATTAATAAAAGAAACCTTACTACTAATATGGTTTGCAGCAGGAGGATTCGGGAGTATCGTCCCGAAACCCGCCTCAGCACATCCAATATGTCTGCAGCTGCCGCGATTTACTCGGGCAAATAGAGCATTTCATCAGGCAAGGCTGTTTCATAGATGTCCTTGCTACAGAACCCCACCTCAAGGGCCTGCCCCATATAGTCTTCAAAGTAGAGCACACGCACTTCGTGAAAACCTGCATCCAGGGCAATCTTCCCCTCGGCCCGACCGACACTGTGACCACCATCGTTGTCCACTACCTTATGCCCGTCAATGTAAAGCACCGAACCATCATCCGAATAGGTATAAAAACGATAGACACCCTTCTGCGGGATACGCATCAGTGTGCGGAATTCGTAGGCGAAATGATCTTCCAAAGGCGATTCAATAATGGAAAAGTTCTTCTTTGTCCCTTCCTTCACTTTCCTGCAAGCAGCGATGTCTGCCGTCTTTTCACAATTTCCCTCGTAATAGGCATAAGCCACACCTTGCCTGACGGGCCTTACATCATAAGCAGAAAAATAGGTCATGCAAGTTTCTTCCTCCGAATTCAGGCCGGAAGGATAGTAATAAGTAGGGTCGCATCCATCCGGTGTCGTGATCCAGGTGTTGAACTTGCGCTGTCCTTCATACAACTCGATAACACGGGCACCACGCTTCAAATTGCCATATGCATCCTTGCCCGTTACCCGACCAAAAGCCAGCAAGACATTCTTATTAATACCCAAATAGTCGTTATTGTGGTCGTGCCCCACAAAGACGCCCATCACATCCTGCATCTCGATGAAAGATGTGAACATACCGGAATTCAGGCGAGCACCAGCCACGCCTTCATGCCTGTTACCATAAGTCTTGCCGTCGCCCACAATCTCTGCATATTCCTGCAGGGGTATGTGAAAGAAGGCCAGGGCGGGCAACGGTCTGCCACCGTTGGCCTGCGTGAAGCGGGTGCTTTGATTGCGATACCATACAATTTGATCAAAATGAATCCAATCATAAGCCCCATAAAGTTTCTCAGGCTGATAGTCATTGGAATCCAAGAAGTAGAGCAAGGCAGCTGCCTTATCGTCTGTACCAAAGACGGGCAGTACGCAGTTGCCGCAGCCCTTGATGTCTTTCGGCCCTTTCTCGCCTACATAGTAGGGGGACTGCAACAAAAGGTCGTAGATGTCGCTTTTGGTCATATATTCTGCATCATGGTTCCCCATCGTCACAATGAAAGGCATCTTCAGGTCATCGAATATGGCCACTACAGCTTCCCAGCCTTTACGGGCAGGTTCATCGGTCACCACATCACCGCTCAACACGGCCAACGAGGGTTTCTCGGCTTCTAATACTGTACGGATAGTGGCCTCAGTATCGTCACATCCTATTGACTGGGGTGTCCAATGCAGATCTGTGAATTGGACCACTTTAAACTTGCCATTCTGAAAGGAGAACGTCTTACGGGTTTGGCTCGCACCGGACAACACCAACGCCAGCATGAACAAAAAAAGAACCATTTTTTTCATTATTACATTGAATTAAGGATAATAACTAATCGGTTATTCCAACGTTTCTGACAACAACTCCGGGTATTTGTGTATGATGTGCAGAACCAGTTCGCCAAACAATGTATTGGTCCATGCAAACCAGGAACGAGTAAAGTCCTTCGCATCATCCACATGAAAGGACTCGTGCATGAAACCGGTATTGCCATCCGTATTACGGAGTATTCGCAGACAAGTATAAATTTCATCCGGGTCATCTGTAGTAAAAGCCTTCATGATAAGGCTCATAGGCCAAGCATAGTTCAATCCCACATGCGGACCGCCCACACCTTCGCCCGCTTTGCCGTGAAAGAAGTAAGGATTGTTGCCGCTCCAAATCATCTTGCGGGTATTACGGTAGATAACATCCTTAATTGAGCAATAGCCTAAGTAAGGTGCAGCCAGCAAGCTAGGCACGTTGGCATCATCCATGCATAGCGCGTTACCGTAGCCGTCCACCTCAAAGGCATAAATACGACCACAAACAGGGTGATTGACAATCGCATGCCGGCGAATGGCTTCGTCCACCTCTTCAGCAAGCATCTGACATTCCGAGGCAAAGGTTTCGTCACCGCGAATCTTTAGTTCCATCTCTGCCAATTGACGCAGAGAAACAACGGCAAACATATTAGAAGGCACGAGGAAGCCATATTGCGTGGCATCGTCTGAAGGGCGGAAGGCTGAGACAATGAGTCCGACAGGCTTCACCGGAGCACCCCATCCATTATTGATTTGTGAGTCCGTAGGACGGTCGCAATCTCTCTGAAAACTATACGGTCCCAATCCATCCTTACGTTGCTGTTCCTTGAACGTTTTTACCACTAACGTCATGGCCGTGTGCCACTGGGCATCGAAAGGTGCCCTGTCTCCCGTCAGCTTCCAATAACGATAGGCCAAGCGGATGGGATAACAGAGGGAGTCAATCTCCCACTTGCGCTCGTGCAACTCTTTCGCCATGTGCTGCGTATGGTCCGTTTCCCAATAACTGCCTAGAGGACCGTCATTAAAGGCATTGGCATAGGGATCTATGCAGATACATGCTGTCTGTCTACGGATGAGGCCCTCAACTAGCCTTCGGAGCGATTCATCATCCTTCATAAGAAACAAGTAAGGCCACACTTGGGCAGAAGAATCGCGAAGCCACATAGCCTGAATGTCACCGGTGATAACGAAAGTATCAGGTTTACCGTCCTTTATGGTGTGCTTGACAGTAGTGTCCAGCGTATTGGGATAACAATTCTCAAACATCCAGCGCAACTTCTCGTCCTTGATTTTCGATTTAGCTTCAATGATGACGGCTTCTACGGCTTTCGATGTGAAACACCGTTTGCCTAGCGCAGGACGCAGGGATTTGTAAGATGATGAACCGTTTGCCGCTCCGACGGAAGCCAGTGAGTCAAACGGATGAAGGGCCAAAGCGGCCAGTGCGACTCCTCCCGTCTGGAGGAAGCGGCGTCGCGATATGCCGGAATTTGCTTTCATAAAGGTTTATAACAAATGTTGAATCAGCTGTGATGAATTTCCATATTACAGTCCGAGCAACTTCTTAATCTTATGGAAGATGTCACTGTTTTCATAAATGCCAGTGAATTCTTCAGCACCAGGGCCAAAAGCATAAACAGGCACCATTACACCACTGTGGTCACCAGTGGAAAACTTGCCCACAATCTTACCTTCCTTCAGCTCGCCGCCCACAAGGGTCAGACCACCCGTTTCATGGTCAGCTGTAACGATGACCAGCGTTTCGCCGTCACGGGCTGCCCATTCATAGATAGCACCGATGGTGCGATCGAAATCATGCATCTCTTGCATCAGCATGTTCAAGTCATTGAAGTGTCCGTAATCGTCCAGCTGAGAACCCTCAATCATCATAAAGAAACCCTTCTTGTTCTGATCCAGCAAGTCAATGCCCTTCAACGAGGCACGGGCCAGAATATCACCGCGTTCAGCAGGCACGGGAGCATCCACCTCATAAGGCACAGTGAATACCTTGCCACTCCTGATTTGGGCCAGCTCCTCCCACGTTTTAGGCATCTGGTAGCCCTTAGCGCGAAGTTCGGTAAAGAGATCACGGCCGTCCTTGCGATTTTTGAATAGCTTGGCACCTCCGCCGAAAACATACTGCACAGGGCTGTTCACATAATCGGCCACAATGGCTTCTTCCTGGTCACGGTCGATATTGTGACAGCAGAAGTCAGCCGGAGTGGCATCCCACAGACGGCAGGTCACGACAATACCAGTGGATAAGCCCTTGTCGGCAGCCAAATTGACCAAGGACGGTTGTGGATTGCCCAATGTGTCCACACCGACAGCATGATACAAAGTCTTCTGTCCGATAGCCATAGCTGTGCCGCTTGCGCCGGAGTCAGTAATCAGGCGGTCAGCACAATAGGTCTTCGAAAGACCCACGGCCTGGCAGTTATCAGTCAGGAAGAGCTTGCCGCGGTTGGCCGTCCAGGCAGAGTAGACGTGCATCAGGCTCATGCCATCGCCTATCATCAGGATAACATTCTTCACCTTCTTGCCTTGCGGAGGGGTTATCTTGGTCACCTTATACGGGTGTTCCATGACGTAAGTCTGTTCTTTGTCGCGGCGATCTTGCGCCAACATAACACCGGGTACCAATACCAGTGCTAAAGCTGTTACGAGGCAGCGATTCATTATTCTGTTCATTACAATCGTCTTTTTAAGTTTTTTACTTCACACTCACCAACACCGGTGCATGGTCGGACAAGTAGGCATCGCCCTCGGTTTCAGCCAAGATGCCATACTTCAGCACTTCCAAGCCGTTCTTTACGAAGATATAGTCAATGCGCTCACGATGCCCGTAGGGGATGCTGCCAAAATCATGGAATGTCCAATTCGGACCGTAGACCAAGTCGGCAACGGTGCGTGCATCGGTCAAGTGTTCGGGATTGGTCGTATCAGTCACTTGCCTGATAACGTTCGATTCCGGCTCGGCATTAAAATCGCCTGTCAGAATCACCGGATGGCTACCACCCAGTTCCTGAATCTTGTCCAGCAACAGCTTGACTCCTTCACGGCGGGCAGCGACACCCACATGGTCCAAATGCGTGTTCATCACGAAGAGTTCTTTGCCCGTCAGCCTGTCCTGCAGCTTGGCCCAAGTGGCAATGCGTTCGCAGGCACCGTCCCAGCCCTTCGATCCGACCACTTCGGGTGTTTCGCTTAACCAAAACCAGCCGCTTTCCTTTTCGGTAAATCGATCTTTACGATACCACAAGGCACTGTACTCACCGACTTCCTTGCCGTCCTCGCGACCTACGCCGATGGATTCATAGCCCGGCAAACGTTGGCGGAGGTCTTCCATCTGGTTGTGCAGCACCTCTTGAGTGCCTACGATATCCGCATCGTAGAAGCGGATGGCATTAGCCACGCGGTCCTTGCGGTAGTTCCAATTGTTCAGACTGTCATTCGGATTGTCATAACGGACGTTGAACGTCATCACGTTGACAGGCGCGTCTATCTGTACGGCGGTCTGCTGACCGCCCTGGCTGCTGCATGCAGCAGCCAGGAACGGCAAGAGCATCAAATAAATCTTCTTCATATTCCATTCAGTTTACATTTGCAAAGTTAATCCATTCTTTATTTTACAAATAAGGCCGAGGCGGGAATTTGTTCCAGTTTTTCAGCCGACGGCAATTGCCAAGCCCAACTGAGATGCTCGCCTTCATAATCCTCAATATACATCAGTTTGTAAGCATGGAAACCTTTCCGAAGAGCAATCATTCCCGTAGCGGAAATGGCAGCATGAGAGCCGTCGTTATTCACTACCAGCGTGTTGTCGATGTAAAGCACGCTGCCGTCGTCCGAGCGGGTCATAAACGTGTAGACCCCGTCTTCCGGCACATTGAGATAACCTGTGAAGATGAAAGCAAAATGGTCTGTCTGCTTCGCGCTTTCAATGGACGGTTCAGACAAAATGCCTTGCTCCAGCATACGGGTTTTGGCTATGTCGGCCACGCATTGGTACAAGCCTTCATAGTATTGATAGGATGTGCCGTTCTTTGTAGGTTGCACAGACAGGGCCGGGTTCAGTTCCGCTTTGGTGGCTTCGATGGAGAGCGTGCGGCTGGGACGAAATCCTTTCTTGAAGCCTTTGGCCTTCAGCAACGTGGTGCTAGTCAGCTCAATGGGCTGGCTGTAAACAGACGAGGCTTCAGTCGGTTCGGTGCCGTCCAAAGTATAATGAATTCGGGCACCGACTGTGGTCGTAGCCAACGTCACGTTCACCTTGTCTAAAAAGAGATTCAGGTCCTTGTCCACATAAGGAATGGAAACCGTGGCATCGTTCGTATAAGAATACGGGGCATCCTCGGCAGATGTACCGCGCTGAATGTTGGGCTGGTCGGTCAGGGTGAAGTGCAGTTCACCGCCTTCCATCAGTTGGGCATAGGTGACGTAGTTTACATCGATAGCCTTGCCATTCAGTTCCACCTTGTCAATGTAGATATTTTTGCTGGGATTGTTGGCCGTGACGGTCAGTGTCTTGCCGTTAGCCAAAGTCATCACAGCCTTTTCGAAAAGCGGAGTGGTAAGGGCAAATTCACTTGTACCCGGACAAACGGAGTAGAAGCCCAGTGCCGAGAGGATGTACCAAGCCGACATCTGTCCACAGTCCTCGTTGCCGATGGTGCCTTCAGGGGTGGGTTGATACATTTCATTCAACAAACGGCGCGTCATCTGTTGCGTCTTCCATGGTTGGCCTACATAATCATATAAGTAAGCGATGTGATGACTCGGCTCATTTCCGTGCACGTATTGTCCGATAAGGCCTGTGATGTCCACCAAATCACCGTCCACTTGCTGGGTGACAGTGAAGATGGAATCCAAATCGGCCGTAAACTGGTGCATGCCGCCAAAGAGCTGTATCATGCCGTTCACATCGTGCGGCACAAAGAAGCGGTATTGCCAAGCCGTAGCCTCAGTGTAAGCTCGACCCACCTCTACAGGATTGAAGGGCGTTTCCCAATTGCCGTCCTCGCGTTTAGGACGAAAGAAGCGGGTGGATCCGTCAAAAACGTTGATGTAGTTTTGCGAACGCTCGATGAAAGTGGCATACACATCAGTGCGCCCCATGGCTTTGGCCATTTGGGCGATGCACCAGTCATCATAAGCGAATTCCAGCAGGCAGGAGATGGATTCCTTCTTGGTGTTAGCGGGGATGAAACCGTTCTTCACATAGTAGTCAGCTCCCTTCCCGTTCTTCTCGGCCGAAACAGTCATAGCTTCCAAAGCTTTCTCCACATTAAAGCCGCGGATGCCCTTCAGGTAGGCATCAGCAATGACGGAAACAGAATGATAGCCAATCATTGTACCTGTTTCTCCAGCAGAAAGCGACCAGATGGGCAGTTCGCCTGAAGCATCGTAAATGTCGAGGAAGGAGTTGACCATTGCATTGACCAGCGTGGTGTCTATCAATGTCATCAACGGATTCCAGGCGCGGAAAGTGTCCCACAGGGAGAACGTGTTGTAGCGTACCTGCCCTTTGGGGAGTTGGCCGATTTCCATGTTGTGCCGGCGGTATTGTCCGTTGACATCACTCACTGTGTTGGGTACCACCAGAACGTGATACAAGGCAGTGTAGAAGTTGGTCAGTTCGGCTTCCGTTCCTCCTTCTACCTGGATGACGGAGAGTGCCTGCTCCCATTGGCTGCGAGCAGCGGCACGCACGGCATCAAAGTCAAAGTCTTTCATCTCGGCTTTCAAGTTCTGGCGGGCATTGTCCACGCTCACCGTCGAAATGCCGACTTTAGCCACGACGGGGTTCGGGTCGGAAGCGTCAAAAGAGAGCACAGCCACTTGCCCGTCCTTGCCCAGTTCCACGGAGCGGAAAGGCTTGGAGAATTGGGCCGTGAAATAGATATACTGGTTGTCTGTCCAGCCGCGAGTACAGCGCATGCCGGTTAGTTCATTTTTTGCAGTTTGAGTCAGAGATGCTTCATAGATGTGCTCATTGTCCAGCAGATGCGTCCAGTCCACAATGATATTTGCCTCGCCATCCATGGGAAAGGTATAACGGTGTACGCCCGTGTGAGTGGTAGCGGTTAACTCGGCCTTGATATGTTCATCGGCCAGCGTCACAGCATAGTAGCCGGCAGTTGACTCTTCATTCTGGTGGGAGAAAGCAGCTGCCCGATAAATGGTGTCAGCCTTCAGATTGATTTTTTGGGTGGTGGGGCGGAACAACAGGTCGCCCAGATCAATGCAACCCGTACCGCTGAGGTGGGTGTGCGAAAAGCCTTTCAACGTCTGGTCGCTGTAATGATAACCGGCGCAGGCATCCCAGTTTCCGACACGGGTGTCAGGACTGAGTTGTACAGCGCCATGAGGTACCGTGGCTCCCGGGTAGGTATGTCCGTGGAAGCCCGTTCCGATGAACGGATCTACATAGTCTACATTCACCTGCCTCTCCGACGTGCAAGCCAAGCAAAGAGCAAGTACAAGAGCAGCACCTACAAGAATATTTGTTCTCATCAGCTTACTTGGATTAATTCCATGGGAAAGTCTGCAAGGAAAGGGATGATAGTCCCCCGTCCTTGCAGGATCTCTATTTTATGGATATATTTAATTAATATTCCGGATTCTGATGCAACTGACCGTTGGAATTGGTAATCTCAATCGAAGGATAGGGGAATACCATCAGGTGGTCGTCATACGTAGCCTTGTTCAAGTAGTCCTCGTAAGGTGCTACCTCGCAAGGAGAATCCGGATCCATCCGGTCTTCATAATGACGTACACGCGGATGAGCATTCAGTTCGGCAGCGGCCAGCGCCTTGATTTCGGCATTGTTCGAACGATGCCAACGCTTCAAGTCGAACAGGTGGTCTGTGAACTCGAAAGCCAATTCGCAACGGCGTTCGTGGTAGAGATCAGTCATCGTAGCCGTGTGATCCAACGGAGTCAGGTTGGAGCGTTCACGGATGCGGTTGATATCATTCGTGGCCAATTGAGCCTGATCAGTCATCAGGAAGGCCTCGGCACGGAATAACAGCATTTCAGCAAAACGGATAACCGGGAAATTAATACGGGCTGTAGGCCAGTTTCCGTTCGTGTTGACATATCCGACCTGGTCAGCATCAGCATACTTGAACGGATCCATATACTTGTTAATCATAAAGCCGGCTTCAACATCAGAAGTGGAATAGAAACGCATAGTCTCTCCCCAAAATTGGAATTCCTGTCCGTATTCCAAAATGGAACGCACGATACGGTCGTTGCCTTCACCATCCTTCAGCATCTCTTCAAAGATATCATACGAAGGCTTGTTCTGTCCCCAACCGTTGTAGACGCCCCAGCCTTTATTTTCCAGAATGATACCCGGAAACTCGGAACCACCTCCCAAGTCACCGCCGTTACCGGGGATAGACCACAAATATTCTTTATTCCAATAGTTATTGAAGTCAGAGGAGAAGAACTCATTCAGCGATCCGGCCAAATCGCGGCCATATGTGGTTTCCAGTTCATTGACCAGATTGATGACATCCTGCCATTTAGAAGCGTCCCAAGTAGCCCAATAGGCATTCACTTTCACTTTAAAAGCTACAGCAGCGGCATCGTGAGCACGGCCTCTGTTAGCCTCATCATACTCTTCAAAGCGAGGCAGGTAGGTAATGGCGTTGTCCAGATCTTCGAGAATCAGGCGATAGTTCTCCATCACCGATTCACGCTGAGGCGGAATAGAGTTATCATACCCATCGGGGAAATCCTCGTAACGCACGAAAGGTACACCCTGTGTATCCAAACCGTAACGGTAAGCAACCAGGAAGTGCGACCAGGCACGTACAAAATAGGCTTCACCTAAACTGCGGCTTTCCACTTCGCTCAATTCGGTGGAAGCCTGCTTGTTCAGCAACTGTTCAATAACCCAATTAGAGCGGGCCATCACACGGTACAAGGTTTCAAACGTGGTACGCAAAGGCTCTTCATCACCTGTATACTGCAGGGTGGCCAATGTATTATAGTTACGTGTTCTTCCCCACACTACGTCACAGGCACCGCCTTGTTCCCAAAACAGTTCGCGCCCATAGAGAGCTTCCTGATGGAATCGCTCGTACAAGGCATCCACAGCATCGATGGCCTGCTGATCATTCATGAAATACTGGTCTGTGGTCGCATTCCCTTCAGGCTGCACATCCAGGAAATCGCTGCATGAAGTAGTCAGCAACAAGGCAGCCATGGCAAAAAGCAATATATTCTTTTTCATAATTTAAGTTTCTTCGTTAGTAAAGATTAGTAAGTCAGTTTCACACCCAGAGAGAATACACGCGATACCGGGTATTTCAAGGCATCCCAGCCACCGCACTCGGGGTCCATACCGGAGTAGGAAGTGAAAGTCGCCAAGTTCTCGCCGCTTAAGAAGAGAGAGAGACTGCTGTTGCGCTCGCTGGCGTGAGACCACTTGCGGAGCACGTCTGTCAAATCGTAAGATACCGTCACGTTCTTCAGACGCAGATAAGAAGCATTCTCCAAGTACCAGTCAGACGGCGTGCTGAAATTGCCGTTCGGGTCGTTCTTGGACAGACGGGGAATATCGGAACCCGTGTTCGTGGGGCTCCAGGCATCCAGAATTTCGCTGGAGCGGTTGAAGTTGCCTTCCACATCACTCAACAGCATATACTTACCCACGTAAGCAGCCTTAGCACCGCCCACACCTTGAAACATGGCACTGAATGAAAGCTTCTTCCAGTTGAAGCCAAAGGAGAAAGCAAACGTGGTCTTTGGCGTAGCGCTGCCCAAATACTGGCGGTCTTCATCCGTAATCTGTCCATCGCCGTTAGCATCTACAAACTTCAGGTCGCCGGCTTGTGCTTCGGGCTGGATGCGGTTGCCGTTCTTGTCCACATAGGCTGCTGCTTCTTCATCGCTTTGGAAGATGCCGTCCGTCTTGATCAGGTAGAACGAGTTCAGAGGCTCGCCCTCTGCCGTCTGATAGAAGTAAGGCAGGTTGCGGAATTGCGTGTCGCTAGTCCAAACGCCCGGCGTGCCGTCAGCGTTCTTCACACCGATGTCGGAAACCCAGTTCTTCAGATACGAGAAGTTACCATTCACAAAGTAAGACCAATCCTTGTTGACCTTATCGCTCCAACCAATAGAAAGTTCAAAACCGCGGTTGCGGACTTCACCCAAATTGACCAGCATGGCATCAATACCGATGGTATTCGGCCAGTTCATAGTTTGGGACTGGATCAGATTGAATGTGCGCTTGTCAAAATAGTCCATAGATACGGCCAATCGGTCGTTGAACATCGACAGGTCAAGACCCAAGTCCCACTGCTCAGACGTTTCCCAAGTCAAATCTGGATTCAAGGCCGTTCCATTATAGATGAATGTATTCCAAATGGTATTGGATTCCGGACCGTATTGGGCTTGCTCTGTGTAGAGACCTTGGCTCAGCAGGGCAGATTTGTAGTTGTAACCGATAGAACCCAGATTACCTACACGTCCCCAAGAAGCACGCAGCTTCAGCATGCTGATGAGGTCACTCTTATGGAAAAACTTTTCGTTCGAAATTTTCCAGGCAGCCGTCACAGCGGGGAAATCGCCGTAATTATTCTCCTTCGGCAGACGGCCGGCATAGTCACGACGCCAGGAAGCTGTCACAAAATAGCGGTCATCATACGAATAAGCAGCACGGGCAATGACGGATACATTGGCGTCCGGACCAGTCAGATAATCATTTGCCGAAATGCTGGAAGCATAGGCCAGATATTGCAGATAGGCAGATTCATCGGCAAGACCGTTACCGGTTACATCCAAACCGCGAAGTGAATAGTGATCAGCGGTTGTGGAGAGCAAAGCACCCACGGTATGTTTGCCGAAGCCATTGTCATACGTCAATGTGTTCTCCGTCTTCCACTGGTCCGAGCGATAAGTCGTTTCAGTCAGCGTGTTTGAACTGTCCGGCTTACCCGGTTCATCTACGCTCGGATTGAAGTTCTTGTAAAGGTTGGAGGCCAAGTTGTACGTGAAGCGGCTGGTAAATTTCAGACCGGGAATCACGTTGGCAATTTCCAGCGTTGTGGTGCTCCACAAATCGCTGGTCTTGTTGTATCGGTTTTCAGCTTCCAGCAAGCGGACAGGATTCACCACGTCACCGTGAGCGTCTGCGAAGTTAGAACCATATTGGGCGATGTAGTCCGGATCTTCCGTTGTCACACCGCCCCAGCTTCCGTCCAGCGGATTGCGAATGGTGGCACTGGCCGGCATATAAATTGCAGACAGGATAGGGCCAGTATAAGCGTCGTTCTCAGTGTCCTTGCTACGGCTGTCAGAGTTCTTCCAAACGAAGTCCTCGGTAACGGTCACCCACTTGTTCAGCTTGATCTTGCCGTTGTAGCGCATGGTCAAGTCTTTTTTATAGGTGTTGATCAGGACACCTTGGTCGTTGTTGTAGGAAAAGGAGACGCGGTTGGTAAAGTTTTCCGTACCCACGTTCAGAGCTACGTTATGACGCTGGTAGAAAGCTGTTCGGAAGATAGCATCCATCCAGTCTGTGCGGGTGGTCGCAATCCACGGGTTGCGCTCCGCATCCCAACCGGTCGGCAAGGTCATGCCTGCATTGGCATACGATTGCTGGCGCATCCACAACTCCTGCTCGGCATTCAGCGGCTCAATCAGATTCGTGGCCTGACGGATGCCGAACACACCGTCATATGATACGGAAGGAGCACCCACTTTGGCCTTCTTGGTCGTCACCAGAATAACGCCGCCAGCACCGGACTGGGCTCCATAGATAGCGGCAGAGGCAGCGTCTTTCAAGACTACGATGCTCTCAATATCGTTCATAGAAGAAATAGGTGCACCGGGCACACCGTCTACTACCCACAGCACGTTATCTCCATTTTGAGAACCTTGACCACGAATAACAATATTGGGCGTGGACGTCGGATCACCGCCGTTGGACGTGATGGTCACACCGGGCAGCTGGCCTTGCAACATGCCTTCCGTGGAAGTCACGGGGCGGACAGCCAGTTCGTCCGTATTGTCTACGATACCTACGGAGGCAGACAAGTCCTGCTTGCGGGTCTGGGCACCATAACCCAATACGACCACCTCCTCCAGCATCTCGTTATCTTCTTGTAAAATGATATTCAAAGGTTTCTCACTGACCGGGACTTCTTGCGTAGTGAAACCCACATAGCTGATGACCAAAATGTCACCCTTATTGGCAGAGACAGTGAATTTGCCGTCAATGTCAGTGATGACACCCATTGCAGTTCCTTTCACCAGCACATTACCGCCGATGATGGGCAATCCGGTTTGGTCCTTTACAATTCCTGTCACAGAGATCTTTTGGGCAAACGCCCCAACTGACACAAACATTCCCAGCAAAAGAATCAAGAATGTTCGGCAGAATCTTAGATTTAATCGTTCCATTTCTTTTAATTTAGAGTTATAACACTTTTTCTAAAGCGTTTGCAAAGATTCAAAAACAGCGTTACACCAATATTACAACAAGGTAATCTATTCGTTACAGACGGAACGATTCGTATGTGTTCTTCATGATAGGTTATATAGAAATCTCGGATGGCAACGAATGTGCTCCAATGCCATCCGTAACACCCCTCCCGATATATATCATCATCTATTGCAAGTTGCCATTTATCAGCAAGGATACTAGCCTGGCGCCATCTGCCTGCCCCACAAAATCAATGAAGACAATGCCCCGACGAGCTCCTCCACCCTCTTTAAGGTGCACAGCTAAAGCCGCATTGACCTGGTCGGCAAAAGCTTGGGGAGTACCAGAAGGCAGCCCTGTAGCACTGGCAAATGAAATGCCCCACCGGCGAGAGACATCCGGTTCAGCCGCCACGGCATCCAAATTGCGGATACAAACCGCTATCTTTTGGTCCGCTTCATGTTCAGACGCATATTGGTATTCATCCTGGAGCAAAGCAGTACCCTCCTGCCCATCCTTGTCGCACAAGACCAGAGTACAGGTAGCATCATCTGCCCAACCGGTACAAGCCGCTCCCGGATAGCGTTCCAAAGCCTTGTCACGATGCAGGAAAAGTATCTTTCCCCGGCAGTCGCCCAAAGTCAGCCCCGGACGGAAGCTGTCTACCCAATAAGTGCGATAGACCGGATCGGTCAGCGAGGCCGACAGCAACGAAGCATACGCTTCTGCCCGACCGCCTTCACGCTTCAGCGACACGACCAGCATTTCGGACGGATACTTCTGCAAGAAACGGAGGAAAGCCGGCAGCACATCTGTTTCCCAATAGAGCCGCTGAAAAGCCGTACTGTGATACACGCCCAACTTCCCGTCTTTCTCCTGCAAACGGATGTCAAAGGCGCGTATGCCCTGACGCAACTGGGCAGGAATGTCCGTCCCCTGCGTCTGCAAGGAAAGGCCGCCATAGCAGGCACCGCTGTCATGTGTGCCGGGGATGGACAACTTGCACACGGGAGTAGAATCCGGAAGGGTTCTCATCCACTCTAGCCGTTTCGGAACAGACGGAAAACATGCGCCGGCAGTTTGCGCCCGGAGCGTCATACTGCATAAAGAGGTTATGAAAAAAGCCATGGATACCAACAGCAAAAACAATTGTTTCATGAAAGTTAGGCATTAAAAATCTTGCCGCAAAGTTAGAAGAAAATTACCAGCCAATGCTACAAAACATGCAAATTAATCCTCCTTTGCACAATTATTGTCTAAGCTTCTTTAATGCCCGCTTTAGGAGGGGGACGGCAGCCCTGCATCCAAACATAGACTCTATACATTATGTATCTAATGAATATTCGCATTTTACAATATGGAGCAAAAAGAAGTTCTTTCAAGGAGTTAAAGGAAGTTCAAAGTCAGAACTTTCACTGCACTATTGGCATTAATTCCTGTTGAAGGCATAGCTCCTTTTCTGGCATTTTGCGAACATTAATAAAACTATTTATACTTACAATCTCAAGCCCAAAGACAGGCACAACAACAGAAAGTCCCATCTGTTTGCCGAATTCATTTTATACAAAATTTTCCACTTTTATCTCTGCCTACCTCTTTGCAATACTATCTGTAACTCCCTCCTGACCTCCCCTTTCATCCGCAATGTTTTCGTACCCTCCACCTTTACCGGCCGGTTTAACAATTCCTTTCCGATACGGACGGCGGAAGCCGTATCCTTCCGTGCCAGATACAGATTGAACAGATGATACTTGGCCGTTATCCGTGAGGGAATCATGTCAGCGGCTTCACGGTAGCAGGCCTCCGCTCTTCCATAGTCGCCTTTCCTTTCATGAATACGTCCCATAGCGCAATAGGTTTCCACCGTCGGGATTATCCGTGCCGTCTCCTCCAGCAGTTCAAGTTCCTTTTGCGGTGCATGTTCCTTAAATCTTCCGGTCTGTGCACAGATATCCATGATCTCCGAACTGTGACGAAAGAAAGGAAACAGGCTCCAGTCGGACAGCGCATCCCTATATATCCGGTACGACCACAACGAAACAGACAGAACAGCAAAAAGACCGACTCCCCCCAAAGCATATTTCACGCGCGAAGGCAGTCGGAACACTTTCAGCGGACGGCTTCTCATCATTCCGGACATTGCAGCGAATGCCAGCGTCAGGGAAAAGACATCCAGCGGATAGGAGAAGAAGGCGAACGCAAGGAATGCCGCCAGCATCCCTTTCAGGCAAGTGTCCTCCCACGTGACGGACGGATAACGGAGCCATTCGCAAAGCATCCATCCGACCAGGACCAGCCCCAGCAGCCCCTGTTCCGCAGCGATGCGCAGGAACTCGTTGTACGGACAGACCGCATTGTCGGCCAGCATTCCCCAGGATGACACGGGATGGAGCACAAAGAAATCCGCCTGAAAGTGCATGTAGTTCGCCAGCCATCCGCCCGTGCCCGTCCCGAAGAGAGGGTTGTCCGCCCACATCACTAAAGTGTTATACCATATCAGCAGACGGCCGTCCGCAGAAGCAGGCTTCAGGAAATACAGCCCGACCGCACACAGACACAGAACTGGCACCCCTATAATATATGTCCTCCTACTGAAATGAAAGGCACTGCCGCACAGCACGCCAACTCCCGCCAGTATGCCCATCCATCCGGCACGCGAACCGGAAAGCGACAAGCCGCAAAGAATAACTGCTGCCGGCAGCACGATCCACATAGCCGGCTTTCCACTCCGCCTCCATCGTCCGCAAGCCATGCCCAAAGCCAACACACCCGCCATTCCCAACAAGCCGCCCAGCGGACCGGGATTGCCGAACGTGCCCGTCACGTCAAACGCACGGTGGTTGCTCTCCAGCAGACCGGTCTGCTGAAACATCGCCACCACGCTTTCAACCAGTCCCCAAAGGACAAAGCCATAAAGCAGCAGACAGCGATGCCGCTCCGGGAACAGCCGGACAGCAAGATAGACGGATACAGCCGCTCCCGTCCGCCACAAAGAGGACATGTCTACCGAAACATCCCGATGGAAACATGCCAGCAGACAGAGAAGCAGGAGCGGCATTCCGCCGCTCCGCAAAACAAGACTGCTCATCAAAACACAAACTCTTTTTCCTGAAACAGGTGTTCAATTTTACCTTCCTTCTTACAGAGCATCGTCAAACAAACATTTGCTTTTTTAAGAACATGCACGAATGTTAATGAGAAATCAAAAGTACGCTCCAGCTTCCCATAAGGAGGAAGAACCTTTAAAACAACAGGTTTCCTATTCATCATATCATACTCGAACAAACTGAATGGGGTATGCATCGAATCACCGTCTTTCGTTTCATAAAACATTTCAACCAGACTGCCTGACCATTCATCCAGCGAAGACTGGTTGCGCACCCAAAGTTCTTTATCACTCTTGTTTATCAGAACAAGGGTCAGCTTATTCCTATACCTGTCGTATGACATGTCAATCCCAACCTCTTGGGCTACACCGTAACCAGGAATGATAACAGCAATTAAGAATACCACTAAATAATACTTTTTCATACCACATTATTTTTTAAGTTCATCCAATATTGCACTTGATTTCCACTCTAAATAGTCACGATAATTCTTATAATATTCTGAAACCTCAGAATCGGGAAACTCTATTCTTTCTGCCCTATATGTCTCAACCTCATTCTGATTATATTCAATAGAAAGATGCTTATAAATCAGCAACTCATTTTGCCATGAAGATTCAATCATATCAGAAGTAATGCCAGTTCCTCCAAGTTCATTGTTTGCTTTTTCCTCCAAAAAAGCCTTTATTGCCGGAGGAACTCTATCTATCAAATTCACAGGTTCCATTCCAACTTTGTCAAAAGGAGTTGCTTCATGCTCCTTTCCATAATGCTTATGATCAAAATGGTACATCTCATGCCACATTGTTGCCAACCTGTCTATATCTGACAATTCTGGTTTATTGAAAAATTCATTACAAAGTACAATTATCCCACTCTTTTCTATTTTCGCAATCACGT
>NZ_JANRHN010000039.1:0-30982 GCF_024733745.1 Bacteroides sp. ET225
CTATTGATTTGTTCCTGTCCCGGCTGCCGCGGAACGTCCGAAAAAAACGGACCCGCGGACGCCTCGATGTTCCTTCTCGTATTCGTCTTGTATCCTAATCCTTTCAATGATCTCTTTCTCATTCCGCCCCGGGTCATCCCCGAAAGCGAGTGCAAAGGTACGCACTTTTTCCGAATATGCAAGAAATGGGGGAAACTTTTTTCGAAGTTTTTTGGACACCGGAGCGCAACCGGCTGGAATACAGTGGAATGCGGACGAAAAAAAATGAAAGACGGATCAAGGAGAAGGAAAGGCCTGCACATTATATATAATATATGCGCGCACGAAAGAAAAGAAGAGAAAAATAAGGGGAAAGAAAAAAAGTGGATGAAAATGTCGTAAATTTCCATTTTTTACCACAATGATAAATCCGAAGCGAACCTAAAGGCCTACTTTTGCAAACAACTCAATAATAAAAAATCAGATTCTATGCATCTCACAAAAGAAGAACAATTATTAGCAACAGGAAAGATTCCTGCGCTATTCCGAAAATTTGCAATTCCAGGGGTGATTGGGTTATTGTTTATTGGGCTTCAGCCAATGATTGACGGTGCCGTGCTAGGAAACTATGTCGGGACAGAAGCCTTGGCAAGCATCAGCATCTTTGTCCCGATATATACATTCATGACTGCACTTGCCGTCGTTGTTGGTGTAGGCTGCCAGGCCATTGTCAGCATGTCATTGGGGAGCAAAGACTACACAAGAGCACATAGTGCCTTCCGTACACCTTTTTGGTCGCTGTCTGCCCTAGCTCTTGTCATGGGATGCGTTTTCGTGCTTGCAGCAGAACCGCTGTGCCGTTTTTTGGGCGCAAACGAAGTATTGCTCCCCTACACTGTGTCATATGTGCGGGCATTCTCCTTGTTTTTCCCGTTCATGCTGCTCACATTCTTATGCGATTATATGCTGAAAGCCATGGGACGCCCCTATTTTGCCATGCTTGTACTCGGAGGCACCGTCTTGCTCAATCTGCTTTTGAATATTCTTTTTGTCGGCGCATTCGGATGGTCCACAGCAGGATCCGGATTAGCTACAGGCATCGCATTTACCAGCGGGTTTGCAGTCATGGCGCCAACCCTACTTAAAAAGAACAGTCTGGTCAACCTCAGAAAAGGACATTTCTCCTTCAAGCTGTTAGGAGAAATGACGTACAACGGCTCATCAGAAGGGTTGTCCGAATTGTCCGCCGGCATAACGGTTTTGCTTTTCAACTGGGTGATGATGCAGACTTGGGGAGAAGTCGGAGTGGCTGCATTCACAGCCATCAACTATCTGTTGAACTTGGGTATCCAAATGTTTATCGGATTATCGGATGGCATTGTCCCAATTTTGTCCTTCAACTACGGAGCCGGGCATCTGAACCGGGTGAAGGCTACACTGCTCCTAGGCTTCAAGACCAACACAGCCATCGGTATCATCCTGTTCTGCATCATGTTTTTCGGAAATGAGTTTATCATTTCCCAATTCTTTGCAGACGGAGGAAGCGATGTGCTGAAGATAACCTCCATCGGAGCAAGCATCTGCGCCTTTGCCTTTCTTCTGAACGGTTCCAATATCCTGTCGTCCAGTTTTTTCACTTCACTTGGCGATGCACGGACCTCCGTACTTGTATCTTTGCAAAGAGGCCTGCTGTTCGTTGTTTTAGGAATCATGATCTACCCCATTCTTTGGGGAGATAACGGCATATGGCTTACGGTTCCGCTGGCAGAGTTCTTCACCTTCGTATCCAGCATGTATCTGCTGAAAAAAAGACTGAACAAATGGCTTGTCAATATTCACGTATAAAACATTTACTGACATGAAAGAATGGATTAAGGTACTTTCCGACAGAGAGGGTCTGAGCGAAGATGAAATTCATTTGCTGACAGACAACCAGGAAAGAAAGAGTTTCGCAAAAAATGAAATCGTCGCCCACGAAAGATGGAATATCGTTCAGCGGTTCACGGATAGACCGCAGCATGGGCTTTTTTAAGCTGGACAAGCAGTTCGGAGGCCGTATCGCCGAGGGCTTGGAATGGAGAAACAATCTGTACCATACCCGACCAACGGCTGAAAGCGGAACAAGCCAAACGGAAACCATATATGAACCGGACAATTCATTTGAACAGACGGATAAAGCCTATTCTACCGATGGCCATGCAGAAGCATCCGGCAGCGGAACTTTCGCCGATGCCGATACGAATACAGGCATAGTCCAAGTGGGCATCAACGCACTTATCGAGTTGTGCGTCCAACCTCACCAAGCCAAGGTTTCATCCGGCGGTGGCGGTGGAGGAAACGAAAACGGCTGGGGCGAGAACGACAAGGAAAAGAAGAAACATAAACCAATAAAGATGAGAAGATGAAAGATAACTTGCAGAACATAGCCGACCTTATCGGGGCATTGGCGGAGGACATCGAGGAAATCAAGAAGATACTGGCCACAAAGGACGCTCCGGACAAGGACGAGGCGGTAAAAAGGCTTGCGTCGGATCTGGAGCCTGTCATACGTTTCTTTGGCGGCAACACGCCGGAGAACATCAACGGCATTTTCGGGAGCAAGGAAGCCATCGAGGACAGCAAAAGGTCATTGGGCGATGAAATGATTGTGAGCTTGCAGGCATACACCGATGCCAACGACAAGAATATGCGCGAGCGTGGCATCCCCACCACCAAGGATTTGCTCTACAAGATATTGGAAATGCTTACTGACCACGTGAAGCAAGACAAACAGATTTCACAAAAGGCACAGCAAAAGCAAGGCTTCACACGGAAACTTTGGCAGGCAATCCGCCCAGACAGAGCGATAAGCGGTATCAGGCGGCTATGGGACAAAATACCCGATGGCTGGTACAAGAATCCTTACGCATGGTCTGGTGTCATTTTCACGCTCGTGTTCTTTGCCCTGTTTGCCATTAGTTGGGTACGATGGCATGAATACCGGGAGGAAAACAGGCAGTTGAGAACGGTTGCTGACAAGTACCAAGTGACCACGGTCATGCTCAACGAACTGTACCCTGAACTGGCCGTGACCGTCGGGGCATACGAGAAGCTGGTGGAAACGGTTGGAGTGGATTCCACTTTGACGATATTCAGGAAGCAACTCAGAGTTGTTCAAGAGGCATCGGACAACAAAAACAAATAAATTCGGAAAGAGCAAAGAGGCGGGCAAGTAAAGTTTTTGGATGAAAAGGAAAAATATATTTGGTTGTATGCAAATCTTTGCTTACCTTTGCAGCACGAGAACCCCCAAGCCTCTTAACAATGCTCAAATCGGGGGTCGTTTTATTTTTATACCCCAATGACAATAAATTTCCCGAAACAATACAACAGCCCGGAGGATTTGGCCGAGTTGCTATCCCAAAGAGGACTTGTTTTCGATGACAAGGAGCGTGTCTGCCGATATATCCGCAACATAGGCTATTACAGGCTAAGCGCATACTTCTATCCTTTCCTTGAAATTCCTAAAGACAGGCAGATTTTCAAGCAGGGAAGCAGCTTTGAAGCGGCAATCAAACTTTATCGGTTCGACAAGAAACTCCGTCTTTTCATGTTCAATGAGATTGAGAAGATTGAGGTTTCCCTACGCAGCACCTTGGCCAATGTCGTGGCGAAAGAGACCGGAAACATCTTTTGGATGACTGATGCTACCTTGTTCTCCAATCCCAACAAGTTCAGCCGCACGATGGAACTGATAGACAAGGAGGTCAATAATTCAAAGGAGGATTTTATCCTGCACTTCAAGAGCAAGTACAGCAATGCCTATCCTCCGGCATGGATGCTCGTGGAGATATTGCCGATGGGTGTCGTGACCCGCATCTATGAGAATATCAAGTCCAATCCGTTGAAGAAAAAGATTGCAGCCTGTTACGATTTACCCGCTCCCGTTTTTACTTCATGGCTGACAGTCATAACGCTTACCCGAAATTCCTGCTGCCACCACGCAAGGGTATGGAACAGGCAATACGCCATCAACCCGATGGTAGCACGGAAAATGAAACGGCCTTGGATAAGCGATGCTGTACCCCCACATAGGACATTTTATGAAATCTGCATCATCAAGTGGTTTATCGACATCATATCGCCCCACAACGATATGAAGCAGCATTTCCTATCCTTGCTGGAACAATATCCAAGCGTAGATTACAAGGCGATAGGCATCCCACAAGACTGGCAGGATGAACCGCTATGGCGTTAAAATGTTTTTTGTTTGATAATTTCTTCAAATAAATATCTGAAATCCTTATTCCATTGTAAAGTATAACATGGAGACAACATCCAATTTTCATCCGCATTTACCCTTGTAACCGATACTCTCCCGGCGTTTTCCCGACTTTTTTCTTGAACAGCCGACTAAAATAGGGCAGATATTGAAACCCTAATTCTTCCGCCACTTGCCCGATGCTCTTTGAGGTGTCAAGCAGGCGGTCTTTGGCAATGGAAATAACCGTGTCTTGGATGTATTCCTGCGCGGACTTTCCGCACTCTTTCTTTATCAGGTCGCCGAAGTAGTTGGGCGAAAGGCAAAGTTCGGAAGCAAAATACTTGACCGTAGGCAAGCCGGACTGCATCGGCTGGCGGGAGTTGAAATAATCGTGCAACAGTTTCTCGAAACGGGTCAGCAGGTCGGTATTGACTTTTTTACGGGTAATGAACTGGCGTTCGTAGAAGCGTGTGCAATAGTCCAGCAGCAACTCAATATAGACACAGACCAATGTCTGGCTGTGGTTGTCTATCGGATGATTGAGTTCTTCCGTTATCTTGTCGAAACAGTCGAGGATGATGTGTCTTTCCCGTTCGGAGAGGTGTAACGCCTCGTTTACATCGTAGGCGAAAAAGGTGTATTTCTTCATCTTTGTTGCCAACGGCGTGCCGACAATCAAGTCGGGGTGAAACAGCAGCCCCCAACCTTGCGGTTGGAAGATTTCTTCCGTTGCTTCCGCACCGATAACCTGTCCCGGAGAAATACAGACAATGCTTCCTTCCTGATAGTCGTAATACTGCCGTCCGTAGGTCAAAGTTCCGTTCTTCGCCTCCTTCAGGAACACGGCATAAAAGTCTATGTTGAATAGGAAACTGTGTATGGGCGACAGTTTGGGAAAGTCGATAATGCTCACCAATGGATGCAGCGTTTCCACGCCCATATACTTGTTGTATGCGTCTATATTTACTCTTTCTACTTTCTTCATAAGTATTCTTTTCTTGTTTGCTACTGCAAATATAAGGTATTGTTTTCTAATAGTTTCACCCTTTATCCAGATTTCAGTTATCCGTATCAAACGTTCAGTAATCAGTATAACGGCTTTCGGTAGGGAACGCTGTAATTTTGCATCGTCAGATAAAAACAAAGGATTAGATTATGGAACTGAAACATCTTACGGAACGGCAGGCGCACATCGCCTTGATTTCCATTCATACGGCTATCACCACCACCGACGTGGAGGGATTGAAGAAAGTCTTGGCAGATGCTCTGGACTTCGGCATGACCATCAACGAGATTAATGAGGAGATTGTACATCTGTATTGCTACGTGGGTTTTGCTCCGGCATGCCGGGCAACCACTGTGTTTATGAACCTGGTGAATGAACGGCGCAGCAAAGGCATACACGACGAGCAGGGACGAGAAGCATCGCCCCTTGACGAGAGCGAAAGCAAGTATGCACGAGGTGAACGGCTGCAAATGTTTTGCGCGGGTATGACGGCAGAACAATTGCGCAGCGGCTTCTTCGGTTTCAATCCGTTGCTGGACTTCTGCCTGAAGGAGCATCTTTTTGCCGACCTCTTTGCTCGTGACCTGCTTTCGTATGTCGAGCGGGAGATTACCACCGTGTCTGCCCTTGCCGCTATCAAGGAGCCAATGGTGGAATCGCACTACGGCGGTGCGCTGAATGTCGGCGTGACGGAGAAACAGCTGCACGAGATACTGATGCTCATTGAGCAGGAAGTATCATTTGAGGCTGCGGAAGTTGGCTCGCAACGGTTGGAGCATACATTGCAAGCACGAAAAGGAAAATAAGAATAACCTATGGGAAGTGCGTCAGAGAAATGGAAAGGTCATGTGGCTGTCCTGTGTGCCAACTTGATATTCGGACTGAACATTCCGATAAGTAAGGCTCTGCTTAGTCAATGGATGACGCCGTTCGGATATATGGCATCACGTACTCTCGTGGCAACTATTATCTTCTGGATTATACAAAGTTTCTTGCCCAAAGAGAAAGTATCCCCGAAAGATTTGGCGATTATCGCTATGGGCGGTATCATGGGATTTGTCGTGTCGCAATCCCTGACAGCAGTCAGCCTGCAATACACCTCACCTGTTTATTTCTCGCTGATTGTAGCATTAAGTCCGCTGGTCGTGATGCTACTTGCCGCCATATTCCTGAAAGAGCCGATTACTGGAAAGAAAATGGCAGGCGTTGTGTTAGGTATTGCCGGGGCATTGCTGATGATTGCGCAGATAGACAATTCCGCATCGGGTAAAAACAATCTGTGGGGAATATTCTTTGCGGTTATCAGCGTAACAGCATTTTCCGTTTATCTGATAATCATCCGCTCGGTAGCGCAGAAATACACCACGGTGACGCAAATGAAATGGATGTTCCTCTTTGCGGCAATCATCCTTGTTCCATTGGGCTGCACCGAATATTCCGAACAAGCACTCTTTTCTACTTCATGGGGCTGGACTGGCGTATGGGAGTTGGCGTTTGTTGCAATATTGGCTACATCCATCGCCTATTTTCTCACCCCTTTCGGCATGAAATATCTGAGGGCGACCACCGTCAGCGTCTATATGAATTTACAGCCGATTGTATCATCCGTAGCTGCAATCTGCATCGGGCAGGACATTTTTTCATGGGACAAGCCTCTGGCGGCGGTGCTGGTTATCGCTGGGGCATACGTGGTATCTACCAGCAGGGCAAAAGAAACAGCATGAATATTAAATTATGAAACAGAAAGAATTATTGGCAGGCAAAGTCGCCCTCGTAACGGGCGGCAGCAGCGGCATCGGCTTCGGTACCGCCAAAAGACTAATGGAAGAAGGCGCATTCGTCTATATCACCGGACGGCGCAAGGAGGTATTGGAACAGGCAGCCGCCAAGTTGGGCAGCCGCGTAAAAGCGGTGCAGGCGGACATTTCCAACAAGGACGATATGCTCCGGCTGGCGAACATCATCAAGGAGGATAACGGAGGACTTGACATCATCTTCGCCAATGCAGGCGGAGGCAAGGCTATCCCGTTTGAGAAGGCAACGGAAGCGGACTACCGCCGCACGTTTGATGTGAACGTATGGGGCACGTACCTCACCGTGCAAACCCTGCTGCCTATCCTGCGTGACGGAGCTTCTATCATCCTGAACGCTTCTATCACGGCTTACATGGGATTGCCGGGCTTTGGCTTATACGCAGCCACGAAAGCTGCCGTCCGCTCCTTTGCCCGCAGTTGGACGACCGACTTGAAAAGCCGTGGCATCCGTGTCAATGCCGTCAGTCCGGGTGTGATACCTACCGAGGGGTACGAAGTGGTGCAGGGCATGAGCGCTGCCGATGTGCAGGCATACGCCGACCGTGTTTCTTCGGAAATCCCACTTGGGCGTGTCGGCACAAGCGAGGAATTGGGCGATGCCGTGGTATTCCTTGCGTCGGATTTGAGCAAATACATCACGGGCATCGAGTTGACGGTTGATGGCGGCATGACGCAGGTTTATGCAGGAAAGAATTAACATCAATAGAAAATACAATGGAGAAAATAAAGTTAAACAACGGCGTGGAAATGCCTATTTTGGGGCTGGGCGTTTACCAGATGTCCAAAAAAGAGTGTGAGAACAGTGTGTGCGAGGCTATCCGTCTGGGCTATCGCTCTATCGACACCGCATCGGCTTATTGCAATGAGGAAGCCGTAGGCAGCGGCATCAAGAAAAGCGGCATCGACCGCAAGGAACTGTTCATCACCACCAAGCTGTGGATTAAGGATGCAGGGTACGAGAGTGCACGGGCGGCTGTGGAGAAGTCGCTACGCAAGTTGCAGACCGACTACCTCGACCTGTACCTCATCCATCAGCCTTACGGCGATGTGTTCGGCGCATGGCGGGCAATGGAGGAAATGTACAAGGAGGGGAAAATCCGGGCTATCGGGCTGAGCAACTTCTTCCCCGACCGCTTCATGGACTTGACTTTGCACAACACGGTCATCCCGGCGGTATGCCAGATGGAGGTGCATCCCTACTGCCAGCAAATCGCGACGCAGCAGTTCCTCGGCGGATATGACACATGTCTGGAGGCATGGAGTCCGTTCGCGCAGAATCCCGCCATCTTCCAAGACGAAACGCTGAAAGCCATTGCCGCCAAGACAGGCAAGAGCGTGGCACAGGTCATCTTGCGCTGGCTCATCCAACGCGGTATCATCGTCCTTACCAAATCGACGCACACCGAACGGCTGCGCGAGAACATGGATGTGTTCGACTTCGAGCTGGATGCCGACGACATGGCAACTATCGCCAAACTTGACACCGGACGCAGCACCATCTTCGACCATCGCGACCCGGCTTGCGTCAAAATGATTTGTGAGGCACAATTCGATTATTAATCATTCAAATTTATCATTATGGAATACATCAAACTTGGAAATTCAGACTTGAACGTATCCCGCATCTGCATGGGATGCATGGGATTCGGCGACTCTACGCAGGGACCTTGCACATGGACTATCAACGAGGAACAGTCCCGCGAAATCATCAAGCGTGGATTGGAACTGGGCGTGAACTTCTTCGATACCGCCATTGCTTACCAAAGCGGCACGAGCGAGCAATACGTGGGACGTGCCCTCCGCTCCCTTGCCAAACGGGAAGATGTGGTGGTAGCCACTAAGTTCCTGCCGCGCACCGCCGACGAGATTGCCGCCGGGATCAGCGGGCAGCAGCATGTGGAGCGTATGCTTAACAAGAGCCTTGAAAATCTCGGTATGGACTATGTGGACTTGTATATCTGCCACATGTGGGACTACAACACGCCCATTGAGGAAATCATGGAGGGCATGAACAACGCGGTAAAGGCTGGCAAAGTACGCGCCATCGGCATCTCCAACTGCTTTGCCTGGCAGCTTGCCAAAGCCAATGCCATTGCCGAGCGTAACGGCTGGACGAAGTTCGTCTCCGTGCAGGGGCATTACAACCTGCTGTTCCGTGAGGAGGAACGCGAAATGGTTCCCCTCTGCGAAGAAGATAATATCGCCCTGACCCCATACAGCGCACTGGCAGGCGGTCGCCTCTCCAAGCGTCCGGGCGAGACATCGAAACGTCAGGAAGAGGACGGCGTAGCCAAGATGAAGTATGACGCCACCGCCGAACAGGATGGCGTTATCATCGCCCGTGTTGCCGAACTTGCCGACCGTTACGGCGTGACGATGACTCAAGTTGCCCTTGCATGGCTCTTACAGAAAGTAGCTTCACCCGTAGTCGGCGCTACGAAGCTGCACCACATTGAAGGAGCCGTCACCGCCCTCGACCTGAAGCTGACATCGGACGACATGGCTTATCTGGAAGAAATGTACATTCCGCACAGACTGGTGGGTGTCATGGCACTCAACAAGAAGAAGCCGACGGAGAAGGCTACTTGGTCCACGGGGAATCAGGTAATCAAGTAAACATCTCAAATAAAATATCTCCCTGTGTATTAAGCAACAGGGAGATGTTTTTTATAATATAAAAGATTTGACAAAGAATGAAATAAACGACTCCTTTTTCTTTTTAAGGGGAAACATCCATGTCACATCGTTAACAGGACATCGAAACATAATTTTTCTCTCTGCTTTCCTATGCGGAAGTGTTTTAAGGACACATTATGATATATTGATTATGCAGTAAGGTATATGGTGCTAAAATGGTACTAAATTGCAAACAATGTTCTTATTTATAATTGTAAAGAGCATAATATCAGTTTATTATAAAATTTCTTATATTGTCGTCCACAAGGAAGAGATCGACAGCAACGTCTATATCATAACCAAAGGCATCTGGAGAGCCTATCACTTCAAGTATGGAGAAGAAGCCACTGCATGGTTTGCCACACCGGGAGAATTGGTATTTTCCGCATGGGGATACATATCCGACAAACCATCCCGCCTGTCGTTCGAATCCATGACAGAAAGCGAAGCGATCTGCCTTTCCAAAGAAGAGCTGCACAAGCATTTCTACTCATCGATAACGATGGCCAATCTGGGACGCAAAATGCTGGAAAACTTTATCCTGCTTTACGAAAACTGGCTCATGGATTTGTGGAAACAGAATGCTTTCGAACGCTACATGACTCTTTTAAACGAATATCCGGAAGTCATTCAGCAAATTCCAATGAAATACATAGCTTCTTATCTAGGCATCACAGTGCAATCATTAAGCCGCATCAGAGCCTCGCTGAACGAAATGAAATAAAGGATGTGTCAAAACAAAAGTTGGCTATCAAAAAGCAATGACTAAGGGAACGAAGTGAAACATCTCGCATGTACCAGCTTATGCTTCCGAAATTCTTCGCTTTGTCACCAATGACAAAATGAAAGTTGGTTCATGTTTCGACACACCTTCCAACAGACAGCCAGAGTTGCCTTTCCTGCCCCTTCGGACAAGAAAGGCAACCTGCTCTTCAACTTCCAAACAGAATCAAAATAAAAATCCAACAGGCTCTTCTTCCCAAGGCTTCATTCCACTCCTTATTCTACACCACCGCCCAAGGCATGATACAAATTGATCATTCCCTGTATCTTATCAAATGCGTCATTTGCTTCTGTCAGTTCTGCCTGCAACAGGGCCTGCTGAGCCGTCAACACTTCCAGATAGCCGGATGCGCTGCTATACTCCATCAGTTTCCGCGTGTCATTCACGGCCGACCGCAATGCTGCCACCTGCTCGCCGACAATCTTCAGCCGTGAGTCTGCGGTCTGCCATTGCATAAGCGCGTCGTTCACTTCATTCCCGGCTTTCAGCAAGCTCTGGCGGAAAGAAAGCAGCGCTTCTTCCTGCCGCGCTTTGGCAACACGCAAAGCGGCAATATTTTGGCCCCGGTTAAAGAGAGGCTGAACCAACGAACCTACTGCACCCAGCAACCAGCTGCCCAGATTAATGATTGCCGCCCCATTATTGTTGGTCCATCCTGCCGAACCGCTCAATGTGATGCCCGGATAGAAAGCAGACCGGGCACCGTTCGTGCTATAAAATGCCTGAGCCAAAGCAGCTTCAGCCTGACGCACATCGGGACGGCGCCTCAGCAACTGCAAAGGCACGCCCACCGACAGTCTGTCAGGAAAACACTGGCCCTTGAGTGTGGTACGCTCAATACGGCCGGGAGTCCTTCCCAACAAAGCAGACAGGGAATTTTCCTGTGCCCGTATCTGTTTCTGCAACGTCAGCACAGAGGCCTCCACCGCCAGTTTGTTTGCCTTTGCCTGTGCTACGGCAGCCTCTGTCGCCTCTCCTACCCGTTTCTTCGCCTCATAGGTGCGGAACACCTCCGCCCACGACCCGGCCGTACGGCGGCTGATATCCAACTGGCGGTCGAGTGTCAGCAGATTATAATAACTGTTGGCAATGGTAGCGATAAGCTGCGTCTGCACCGCCTGACGGTATGCATCGCTTTGCTCCAAGGCAGCTTTTGCCCCACGCTTGGCATTTGTCAGTTTCCCAAAAAGGTCGACTTCCCAACCGGCAGAAGCGGCAATAGTATATGTTTTGTCTGTTTTTGTGTGGTCGTAGCTGTTCAGCTGTCCTTGCGGATTCAGCGACAGGGAAGGCAGATAAGCAAGCCGCGACGAAAACAATGCAGCTTCCGCCTCCTTCACTCGCAAGCGGGCGATGCCCAGATCGGCGTTATTCTCCAGTCCCTCACGGATGAGCGACTGCAACCGGAGGTCAGAAAACAATTCCGTCCAAGGCAGGGAAGCGATAGAAACTGTATCCTCCGCCTGCACATCCTCGCCGTAAAGTCCGTCAGTCTGTATGTCAGGACGCGAATAAGGTTTATAGATATGGCAGCCCGCCAGCAGGATGACGGCACTGCACAAGATAAAGATCCGTTTCATCATTCTTTCTCTTTTTTCTTTTCTTCAATGGCTTCTATCTCACTCTGTATTTCCCAATCGGGATTCGGCAGAAACTCTACTGGCTTCACCCGCTCCTGTATATACTGGAACAGGATGAAAAACACGGGCACAAAGAACAGGATGGCAAGAATGCCGAATATCATGCCACCTACAACGCCCGAGCCCAACGACGAGTTACCGTTGGCTCCCGCACCGCTGGCGAACATCAGCGGCAGCAAGCCGAATATCATCGCCAGCACGGTCATCAGGATGGGACGGAAACGGACACGAGCCGCAGCCAGTGCTGCCTGTACAAGCGACATGCCTGCCCGACGGCGGTCTGCCGCATACTCCGTAAGCAGAATAGCGGTCTTTGCCAGCAGTCCGATCAGCATGATAAGCCCTGTCTGCATGTAAATGTTGTTCTCCAGTCCCATCAGTTTGGCGAAGACAAAACTGCCCATCAGTCCGAACGGCACAGCCAAGATAACGGCAAACGGCACAAAGAAACTTTCATACAGTCCGCACAGGATAAGGTAGACAAACACCGTACATATCAGAAAGATGACGGCAGTATTGTTTGTGGTCTGGCTCTCCTCGCGGCTGATGCCCGCAAACTCATATCCGTAACCGCGAGGCAACACTTCGGCTGCCGTTTCACGGATGGCATTGATTGCATCCCCCGAGCTGTATCCCTGCGCCGCCTCACCATTGATACCCATCGCACTGTACAAGTTGAATCGCGCCAGCGATTCAGGACCGTACACCTTGGTCAGCGTGACAAACTGGCTGAGAGGAGCCATCTCCCCATTGTTCACCCGAGTGAATATCCTGTCAAGCGATTCCGGCGTGACACGGTATTCGGGCGACGACTGGATCATCACGCGGTAAAGTTTGTTGAAGCGGTTGAAATTCGACACATACTGGCCGCTGTAATACCCTGCCAGCGTAGAGAGCACAGCATCAGCCGTCGTGCCCGCTCTTTGGCACTTGACTGCATCCACCTCAACCAGATATTGCGGAAAATTCACGTTAAACGTAGTATAGGCAGATCCGATTTCCGGCCGTTCCGACAGTGCAGCAATAAAGTCCTGCCCCACCGAATAAAGCTCATTCACGCTGCCGCCCGCACGGTCTTGCAGGTAAATCTCAAAACCGTTGGCCACACCGTAGCCGTCAATCAGCGGAGGAGCCATGGCAAAGATGTTCGCATCAGGGATGTCGGCTGCAAACGCATTAATCTTTGCAAGCACCGCATCAATCGCCTGTTCTTTGTCCTTGCGTTCGCTCCAGTCGGTCAGCATGGCGATAACCATGCCGCTCGACGGTCCGGCACCTCCAATCAGTCCGTATCCGGCCGTTTCCGAAGCAATCTTGATTTCGGGAATGCTATCCAGCTTCCGTTCGATCTTTTCCATAATTTCTGAAGTGCGGGCAATGGAACTGCCCGGAGGCGTAGTGACGTTCACCATCACACTGCCCATGTCCTCATCGGGCAGCAGTCCGGTCTTGGTGGTGTTCATCATCCAGGCCAGAGCAGCCACAGCGCAGGCCAATATGCCCACAGCCATCCAGCGCCGGCGGATAAAAAACAGCACGCCTCCCATATAATGGTTGGATACCACACCGAATGCCGCATTGAATGCCGTGCGGAACCTTGCGGCAAAGTTCTTCTTCATCTGCCCTTCTTCATCCAGGTACGGACGGAGCATCAGCGCACAGAGAGCGGGCGAAAGCGTAAGGGCATTGATGGCAGAGATACCTACAGCAGCAGCCATGGTCAGACCGAACTGCATGTAGAATGTGCCGCTGGTGCCTCCCATCATCGACACGGGAATAAATACCGCCATGAAAACCAGCGTGGTGGTAATGATGGCAGAGGTGATGCCGCCCATCGCGTCAAACGTAGCCATATAAGACGACTTGTATCCCACATCGAACTTGGCCTGCACCGCCTCGACCACGATAATCGCATCGTCAACCACAATACCGATGGCAAGCACCAAAGCGAACAGTGTCAGCAGGTTGATGCTGAAGCCCGCAACCGACATGAAAGCGAACGTACCGATCAGCGACACCAGAATCGAAATGGCGGGAATCACCATCGACTTCACATCCTGCAAGAACACGTAGGTGATGATGACCACCAAGAGGAATGCCTCGAACAGTGTCTTCACAACCTGATGCATGGAAGCGTCGAGGAAGTTTTTCGTAGAGTACAGTTCGGCAAACTCTACCCCTTTAGGCAGATTTTCCGACATCTCCTCCACCTGCGCGTCAATCTGCGTAATGACTTCCGTAGCGTTCGATCCTGCCGTCTGATAAACCATGAACAAGGCACCGGGCTTTCCGTTGGTCATGCTCCTGTAGTTGTATGCCTCATCACCCAACTGAATGCGTGCCACATCCTTCAGACGAAGCACTTCGCCTGTGGGAAGCGACTTGATGACAATACTGCCGAACTCTTCCGGCGTGACAAGACGGCCCTTGTATTTCATCGTGTACTGGAATACACCTTCGTAGTTCTCGCCGAACGAACCTGTAGCCGATTCGATGTTCTGCGCATTCAGCGCCGAAGTCACATCACCGGGCACCACGCCGTACTGGGCCATCACATCAGGCTTCAGCCAGATGCGCATACCGTAGTTTGAACCAAGCAGGGTGACTTCGCCCACCCCAGTGATACGTTTCAGCGAAGGGATGACATTGATCTGCAGGTAGTTGTTCAGGAACTGCGTATCGTAGCTTCCGTCCGGGCTCCACAGTGTGATAGCCTTCAGCATGGATTTCTGCTGCTTGTTGGTAACAACGCCGATACGCGTCACATCGCTCGGCAACTGTCCCTGCGCCTTGCTGACGCGGTTCTGCACGTTCACAGCCGCCATATCGGGATCAGTGCCCTGCTTAAAATAGACCGTAATGTAAACATCGCCTGCATTCGAAGCGGTAGAGTAGATATAGGTCATGTTCTCCACGCCGTTGATGGCTTCCTCCAGCGGCACAATGACGGACTTCAGCACCGTTTCGGCGTTGGCTCCAGGATAGCTGGTGGTCACCTCCACCGTAGGCGGAGCGATGTTGGGAAACTGTTCGACCGGCAGCGTCACCAGTGCGATGCAGCCCAACAGCACAATCGCTACCGAAATAACGATGGAAAGAACCGGGCGTTCGATAAATGTTTTCAGTTTCATACGCTTTCTCTTTTATTGTTTGACTGTTATGTCCATACCGTCCTGCAACAGACCCACGCCTTCTGCCACAATGGTTTCGCCGGCATCCAGCCCGCTACGGACGATATACAGCTTCTCATCGTTGAGCGGAGTAACCTCTACCGGAGCAGACTTTGCCTTGCCGTGCACGACACGATAGACAAACACCTTGTCCTGTATTTCATAAGTTGCCGCCTGCGGTATGGTAAGCGCGCTGTCCACAGTTTCCGTAATCAGCACATTGCCTGCCCCTCCGCTATGCAACAGTCCCGCAGGATTCGGGAAAGCTGCACGGAACGAAGCCGCTCCAGTCTGCATATCCAGCACACCGCTGATGCTTTCCACACGTCCGTACCGGTCATAGAGGCTCCCGTCATTCAGCCGCAAGCCCACAGGAGGCATCTGCTTCAGCGTTTCTTCCACCGATCCGTAGCGCCGGACCAGCGAAAGCAGCCGATTCTCCGGCATCGAAAAATAGACATACATGACCGAATTGTCTGACACAGTGGTAAGCGGCTGCGCAGAAGAAGAGCTTACCAGCGCTCCCACACGATAGGGAATCGTGCCCACCACTCCATCCGCCGGACTAGTGACGACGGTATATGAAAGATTGTTCCGCGCATTCACCTCCTGCGCTTCGGCCTGCGCCTGCTGCGCCTTTGCCGTGAGGAGCGCATTTTCAGCCGTGCTCAGTTCAAATTGAGAAATGACACGCTGGTCAAAAAGTTCCTTCTTCCCGTCATAAGTGAGCTGCGCCGTAGACACGCTGGCTGCGGCAGCCCTCACATTGGCCAGTGCGGTCTGAAGCGCAGCCTGATACGGTATCTGGTCTATCACGAAAAGTGTCTGTCCGCGCCGCACCCGCTCGCCTTCCGTAACAGCAACCTTCACGATCTTGCCGGACACTTGCGGATAAATCTCTATATCCTGCCGTCCGCGGATAGAAGCAGGATAGTCATCGGTTGTTTCAACAGGCGAAACGCCAACCGTAAAGACCGGGTAGGCCTGCGGCTTACCTTCGGTAGTTCCATTCTTGCAGGATGCCAGGCATATACTGCACAGCACAGCCCACACACAAATTTGCTTTTTCATATTTCTGTATAAAATCTGTTTTGCAGGCGCAAAGGTAGGACGTTTTAAAGCCTGGACTTATGAACAAATACGTACAAAAAGGATACTTTTGAAAACAGAAAAACAGAAAAAGACGATAAATTTCTATTTTTGCAGTAAAAACAGAAACAGGTATGCCTGAGAAAAAGAAAACGTTTGTATACAGCACTTCCGACTGGAAAGATGTGAAAGGAAAGAGTATCCGCACAGACGGGTGCATCCTGATCTTCTGTGAAGAAGGGATGGCCACGGTTTCAGCAGAGTTCAAGCCCCGCACCGTCAGGAAAAGGGATGTCATACTGATTTTCCCCGATACCATGCTTGTCGTAAACGATGTGTCGGAACTGTTTTCCGTAAAGCAGATTGAGATTTCGTCCGAAATGTTTGACGAAGCTACATTTACCCTTTCGTCGCAGTTCTTCGACCTCCTCTATGACAACTCGATCTTTCACTCCACGCCCGAACAATGGAATCTGGTGGAAACATGGGAGAAACAGTTTCTATGGATTACGCAGTGCAGCGCGGAGAAGTCAGCGTATATGATGCTGCGCAATCACATGCAGAACTTTTTCATCGGACTGGAAAGCATTGTCGTTTCCGAAAGCCGGTCACAGATACAGCCGATAAGCTCTACACGCCGGCTCTTCAACCGTTTTTGCAGCCTGCTGGTGGAGCACTGCCATTCGCGCCACGACGTGAAATTCTATGCCGAAAAGCTCTGCATCACGCCTTACTACCTGTCAAGGATAACCGCCAGAACCATCGGCGTTACTCCCAAAGAACTGATTGAAAGGCAGATTATTCTGGAGATGAAACGGCTGCTCACCACCACCGACATCTCGGTGAAGGAACTTGCCGTGCTTTTCCATTTTGATACGGTGTCTTATATGGCACGCTTCTTCCGGAGGCACACGGGCTTCACACCCAATGAATACCGCAAGCTCTGACACGGACAACAAAGACGCATGTCTGCAACATGCCGGCCTTTTCTTCGGAAAAAGAAGTTTATCTCCAGGCTGGAGATGTGTATCTTCAGGCTAAAGACATATATCTCCAGCCTAAAGATTTGCATCTCTAAACTGGAGATAAAGCACGCCACGGGAAACCGCCCGTTGGATAAAGAAACAAAACACGAAATCCTACTATTCCGAATCCAGATTCCAGTAAACGACAAACCGCTGGTGATGGACATCATACAAAGGCGACAGGCGTTGTCCGCCGGCTGTTTCAAAGTTCAGCCCCCCATCCGTGCGTCTGATATTCTTTCCGGGACGCTTTCTGTCGCACTTCAAGACGACAGGCAGATCTGCCGGTATATGGTAATCATACGTATAATAATCGTTGTACCGGGCAGGGTCAGAAAACGGAGCAGGGGCTTCCATTCCCGCCGTTCCCAATTTTCCAGCCAAGACTACGGGACCATACAACAATGCTGCAACATCCGGATTGTCAGGAGTCTGTTCCAGACGAAAATCCATCGGATATGTCAGTTCAATGCTGTCGCCGTCTTTCCATTCACGGTCGAGCACAATATAAGCCCCCGGCTTCTGCCCCACCTTCACCTTTTTCCCGTTAATGCAGACAGACACCTTTCCGCTCCAGGAAGGATAACGCAGATAGAATGCGGTGCGTACGGGCTGTTCCGCAGAAACCTCCAGCTTCACACACTCGCTTTCCGGAAAATCCGTTTCCATGCGCACACTCATCCCCCTCTCTTTCCAGTGCAATACGGAAGGAATGAAAAGGTTCACATACAATCCTTCACGGTTATGATAGTAGATGCTCTCAGCATATTTGGCATGACTCTCAAACCCGCTTCCTACACAGCACCAGAAAGACTGGTCGGGAGTGCTGTATACCTTGTGCGTTCCGGATTTCAACGGAAGGAAATAGGCTACCATGCCCGTTGCGGGATCCTGCTGGCCCAATATATGATTGTACAATGCACGCTCGTAATAGTCTGCCACCTTGACAGAAGGATTCCAGCAGAACAGATGGCGGCTGAGCTTCAGCATATTATACGTACAGCAAGTTTCACCCGTATATCCGGTGATATGCTTTGAAAACTGATCCGGATCAAAATAATGCTCCTTGTCACTGCTGCACCCGGGAGCGAAAGTATGCCTGCCAATCATCGTATTCCAGAAAAATTCGCAAAGCGACCTGCTTTCCCCGTCGCCCGAAAGCTCATAGTTGCGCGCTTCGGCCAGTACCTTCGGGATAAACGTATTCGTATGCTTCGTCCCCAAGTCGTCCTTTTCCTCTTTCAGCGGGTCGATCACTTCATTGTGATAGAAGAATCGGGCAAGCCAGCGGTAACGCTCGTCGCCGGTCAGCGCATACAAGTTGTAGAACGATTCATTGATGCCGCCGAACTCATTCCGGATCATCTTCCTGCGGGTAGCCTCATCCAACGGCCGAAGCTTCTCGTAGGCCCAGTCCCCCATCCGGCACACAACTTCCAGAGCCTGCGGATTGTCTGCATAAAGATACTGGTCTATCAGTCCCGAAAAAATCTTATGAAGCGTATACCAGGGTGCCCACACGCTTTCGCCGCGAATATTCCGGTTTATCAGTTCCTCAGGAAACGCGCTCAAATAGCCGTTGCCGTATGCCTGTTGAACTTTGGCCAGCCCTGCCACCAGGCTGTCCCCCTTCAGCTTGAACACATTGCCTCCCGTAGCGGCATACATCAACGAATAGGCAGACAGCAGATGGCCGGTGATGTGTCCGCGAAGCTCACAGTCCAGCGACTCCCATCCCCCCAGCTTCTTCACGGTCATATACCCTCCTTCACGGCCCGCAAAGACGCCCGACGTGGTACGGAAACTGTGAAGCAGCCTGTCGACCCCGATAGAAACCATCCAAGCCGAATCACGCTCCAAATTCTCGCGGAATCGGCTGGGAAGCAGGCGCACATCCTTCAATTCAAAACATGCGGCAGACTCTTCCGCTTGTGAAGCAACTTTCAGTTTGTTCTGAAACAAGCCGGGGTAAACAGACTGTGCAGAAAGCAGCCCGCAAACGCCCAAGGCTAAAGTTGAAAACAAAAGTCTTAATTTCATAACGATTACAGTTTATTTCTTTATATAAAAACTCCGCTCCACCGGCTCAGCCGTAGCGACCTTTCCGCCGATGCCATATTGCCAGGCTACGACCGTCACCTTCACCGGATATTTCGCCCGGGGAGGAAGCTCCGACAACATCACCTTGCCGCCAACGATTTCAGCAGGGCCTTCTTTCACATAGTAATAAACAGGAAGCCCGCAATCGGACACTGCATGAAGCTCCACTGCCGTTGTACCTGCCTCCACATCATCCAGCCCCGGAAAAAGGATGTGCTGCCGCCTGCCTGCACGGTTCCGATACGGTATCCTCATCGTAAGCTGCTGAACGGCACTCTTATAATGGGTGTCTCCCTTTTGGCTGGCAAGAAGCCATATATCATTCGTCCTCCGCTTGTTGTACATTCCCATGCGATAGAAGCGGACGGCAAACGTTGTGTCATTCACCTTTTCTGCCGGACCGCAGATCCTGTCGACATGAATCTCTCCCGATGCGTGATCATCCGAAAAAGAAGACCTCAGCGAATCGGTAAATACTCCTTTCAGATGAAACGTCAGTCCATCTGCTTCGGGGACAAAATCCATCACAATGCCCGCATGAAGTTTCGGGTCGTATTCAAGCAGCTTCCCATGCTGAACGACTCCCAGGTATTGCATCTTCTTCCCTTCCGATTCCTTGTAACGCCTTTCGGTCAGCTCTGCCATTTCCCTGTCAAAGTACCAGAAGGCATCATGCCTGTCCCCTCGGTACAAAGCATAAGGAGCCGGCTTCGCACGTTTTCTGCCGTCGGCACGCCAGCGTTCGGCAAGCCACCCGTCTTTCACCCTGACTGGCTTGAGTTTGACCGGCCTGTCAACAGGCTGTCCGGCAGGGTAACGCGCATCAAGCGACTTTTTCAGGAACAAGGCGATGTATGAGGCAGTCTGTTCGCTGATATCGAAATGCCCGCGGCCCGCATCACACAAAAAAGAAATGCAACTCTCCGGATACATCATCCGGAAAGCCAAAGCCGGATTGACCCGCGCTTCCCACCATTCGTACTCGCCCTCAACCATCAGCCCCGGAATGCCGTCGATGTTGCGGTTTCTCCCCCACTCCAGATTCTCTCTTCCGTAGCCGCACAGATTCGTTCGCGGCGCGTCCCCGTGAAAAGAAATCACCGCCAATGTGCGCTCCGGATTCCATGCCGCAAAATTCCACGGGTAAGTAGCCATGGCAGAATGTCCCAAAGGCACAATCGGAACGTATTTCAATTCAGTATATCCGCTGACATCCGCCAATTCATCCATCATCGCTTCAAACGCCTTCTGCACTCCCGTCGACACGTTCCATTGCTGGTCGAGCCCCGGAGTAATCCAAACCAGCGCTATGCCTGCCTTCTCCAGTTCCGTACGGAAAGAGGGCATCTCAAAAAGAGGCTCTTCCGTCATGTTGTGCTGTCCCATCACCACGGCCTTCACCTGCCGGCAAGTGGGAGGAATCCACAAAAACGCACGTGGATGTCCGTCGGTTTCAGCAGAAACCATCTCTTTGACGGCAACAGACCATTGCCACTCGGCAGCAGAAAGCCGGAAAACCAGCAAGGCCAGCAAAACAAAAATCCACCTTTTCTTTTTCATATCCTATCTCATTTATTTCACAATATCCGACACAGTCCTTGAAATAACGGAACTGCCATAGAATGAAGAGAAACCGTCCTTCTCGGAACCTCCGACAACATGAGCGATAAAAAAGCCATAAACACCATCACGCTTGTTAATCCACGGATAAGCCCCCGCCCACCCGGGCGAACTGATTTGATAAGCTTCACCTGTATCTTCATCTATAAGCTCCCGCCATTCTCCCAAGCCGTAAATTCCATTATGACATTTTCCAATAGCCTTTTCAACATACTCCCCGGGAAGTACCTCTGCCCCTTTTATCTGGTCAGCCTGCATCTCCTTCACCGTTTCGGGGTTCAGGATCGTTTTCCCCCAATAAGTTCCGCCATGATAAATCATGTCGAGAAAACGCATGTAGTCGTTCAAGGTCGTACACAGGCCTCCGCCCAACATCGGGGCATGACCTCCGTCTGTATTTATGGGGGTAAAGTGCGAGTTTTCCATGCCAAGCGGAGCGGCTATCAGTGTCTGGAAAAGATACTCGAACTCATTTCCTGCCGCCATCTCCGCCATACGTCCGGCCACCTGCATTGCCAGTCCTCCGTACTCGAAGCGTGTACCCTGCGCAAACACCGTGTCAAGCGGCAGAATCTCCATGACCGCCGAATCCAAGTGATTATAATTGTCCACCCTTGGCTCGGGAAGATAAGGACGGATACCCGATGTATGGGAAAGCAAATGTCTGAGCGAAATTTTCCCTTTCGGATCTCCCCTATACAAAGGAATCCATTCTTCCACCGTATCATCCCAATCCAACGGAGTACGATCAACGACAGCCCCAACCACAGCCGCTGCCACCCATTTCCCGGCAGAAGCGACATAAACCTTCGTTTCTCCGGTAAAGCTTCCATAACATTTGCTGAACACCACAGAATCATCCTTTACCACACAAATAGCTGCTCCCGGATAATATCCTTTATCAATCCAGCATCCGATAATAGAGTCAAGCGGAGAAAAATCATAAATTGCATCCCCCCTTTGCGAACATGACGAAAGGGATATTACCAATAGCACCAGCACTATTTTACTTATCAGTTTTTCAATCATATTGACTTGTCTTTTTATAATAAATACGTATCAAGGCTAAATTTACTCAATCCGGATCATCATTTCTTCAAATGCATTATCTTTGAAGAAACTTTTTAATTACTGCAACATGAAAACACTGCTTCTCATTCTGATTACATGGATGGCACTGCCGGCTTTTTCACAAACACGCAAAGAAAAAGAGGCAGCAAAAGAAGAAAACGTACGGAAAGCGCTCGAGGCTGACCGATACACCATCGACATCAATTATATGATTCCATCCAAGGGACCCGGACGGCCGCTCACTACCGACTATTCCGTCACGGTCCGCAACGACTCGCTCATTTCTTATCTCCCGTATGCCGGAAGAGCATACAGCATCCCTTACGGCGGAGGAAAAGCGCTGAACTTCAGTGTACCGATTGAAAACTATGAAAAGAAAACGAAGAAAAAAGGTGAAACTGAAATCACCGTCAGCCTCAGAAACGATGAAGACTCATACATCTACCGGCTCACGGTATACAAAAACGGGAACGCCTCCCTGTATGTCCAGCCAACGCAAAGGCAAAGCATCTCGTTCAGCGGAGAGATGGATTTAAAGGAAAACTGAAAATAAAGCCTTATAAACAAACAGGCAGGACTTGCAGACAGGGCGGATGCGGAAAGAATCCACATAAAACAAGCAGAATCACAGCAAGAACATACCTCTGCCATGATTCTGCCTGAAAAATCTATGTGGATACCTATTGAGAATATCCTAAAGCCAACGGTTACTTATTCGCGGTACAGCATCAAAGTTCCCCACCCCAGCTGGTCGAAAGCCCCGCTGTTCGTACCGTAACGGTTTCCCGGCTCACCAACTCCGCCTTCGGGACGAAGCTTGTCGGCAAACTGCTTGGCATATGTATATCCACTGCCCACATTTGCCACCTTTGCATAATGGTTGTACAGTATTTCCCAGCCCGGACGAATGCTGCCACGACCTTCATCATCTGCCATTTGCGTATGGGTTGCACCGTGATTCTTGTCACGGCAAGAGCAGTCGATGCAATATTCATAAGTCGCAAACGGCATCTGAGTAGCAGTAACCAACCAGCTTCCCGTACTGTTCTGATTATCCGTACCATTACGCAAGTTGGACAACGCTACGTATTCGCCCATCTTCATAATGGCATTGTCATCAGCAGCAAAGAAATCCAGCTGAGCGACCGACGGGTTTGCCTGATAAAGCGTATAGGCAATCTGACAAAGGTTAGCAGCCACCATAACCGACATCTCAGCATGTCCCTGGTCACGTCCGCTCTCCTGGTTCTGGAAGATATCTTCACCCGTGCCCAAGGGGTCGGTATGTTCGCCGCGAATCAGCTGCTTGATGCATCCGTTGCCTGCTCCCTGATAGAAATAGTTAACCACGTAGTTCACCATTTCATCGTTCTCGGTCAAGATACCGATTGAAAGATAAGAAGCCATATTCACCAAGTCCCAGTTAGACCAATAATGCTCTGCACAGTTGTCCGAACCTTGATGATTGTCGAGGAAATCACGGTTTTGCGAAGCGAACACATTGGTCATCCAGGTCTTGAAATCGCTGAAGTCTGTGCCGTTCCATCCTTCATATGTCCGCAATATCTCGGCAGCATTGGCAAAAGTATACCCTTGCGCACCGGCTGCCAGCTTATGATTGGCATCATTCGAAGTAATTTCCTTGCATATATCTGCCCAGGCGTTAAGCACTTCTACGGCATTTTCAGCATAACGGTCATCACCGGTCAACTTCCAAAGCAGCGCCATCTGATAGGCTGCGGCAGCGTCCTCCATCGCATAACGATAGTTTTCACTCCCGGCAGCAGTTCCTGTAGCATCGCCACGCACGATTTCTTCCTGCGGTTCGGCTGTATAAGGAAGAACCGTCAACGAACTCTGCTTCAAATTCTCAAACTCTGCTTTCACTGCTTGCGGCGCACTGCCATCGTCCAGCATTGCTTTCACACGGTCGAAATCTGCCTGATTATACATCGCACACGGATGATTGTACGTATATTGCGCTTCTACCGGTTCGTATACATCTTCGGGCATCGTCAAGTCTACCGTACCAAATTCATTCTCTCGGCAGGAGGTCTGCACTGCCAACAGCAGTGCCAGACCAGATATAAATGTCATTTTCTTTATCATAATCGCATTCTATTAAATTTATTCCACCACTTCGTAAGTCAGTCCTTCCGACTGGATATAAGTTGCCACTTCTTCCAAGGTCTTGAAGGTCTGAATCCAATAAATAGCACTGCGAAGCTGCTCACCTGTTTCTTGTTTCAATACAATATCCGCATATTTAAAGGTCAATTTGTTAACCTTCGCCACATCCGTAGCAGGCAATACAAATCCCTTCCAAGCCTGAGTTGAAAGATCATAAATGACGATACGGCTTCCATCACTACATTTCCAGGTCTGATCCCATTTTTCACTTCCACCGCCAAGTTCACCGCTAAATGATTGACCGTTGCATGTACCACCTGAAGCATCAAGTTTAAAAGACTTGCCGCTTACATTCTCCATATCTCCGGCATACTGCAAACGAAGAGCTAAGAATGGATAATTTCCGGCATGGAAATAAACATTTTGAGCCATGAAATCCAGACGGCGTTTTCCACTGGTAGCCTTCGAAATCAAAGTAAATGTTCCATAACCCCATTCTGATGAACAATGACTCGGATCTGCACTCCATGTTACATTATCCTCGTTATGGAAAAGTTCGCGAATCAATCCGGCTGCCAGATTCAGTTTAATGGAAGACGAGTTTCCGGTAGCGGGGCAAGAAGCCGTGATTGTCACATCGCCGAACACACCTGCTTGGTTAAAGGTTACGACACCGTTCTCAACAGTAGCTATTTCCTCATTGTCGGAAGTCCATTCTATCAAAGAAGTGGTACATTGTGCAGGGACCGTCGTGTAATTCAATGTCAAAGCCTTATCCGCTATGGCACAATAATAACCGTTGTCCACTGAATAAGCCTGATCGATGGTCACTTCTTCCGGCTGCACCATCTGGTTGACAACAAGTTCTTTTGTCCCATACACCTGCGAACCGTCCAAAGAAGTAGCGGTAATGGTAACGGATGCCTGTATGTCTTCATTCACAAGACCTGTTACCAAGCCGTTCTGGTCGACAGTAGCCACTGCTTCATTCGAGCTGCTCCAGCTAACCGTCCGATAAGTAGCGTTCTCCGGCAGGATAGCAGCAGTCAGCTGCAAGGTTTCACTCGCATAAAGTTCGTCAGCTTCCGATTCAATGCTGATGCTTTCTGCCTGCACCAATGTATTGGACACCACGACACGCACATTGTCATAAATGCCGCTTCCCGAAAACATTCCTTCCGGAGCAACCTGAATGACCGTGGCACTCTCGCCGTTGCCTTCTACAGCCGTAACCAGTCCGTTTTCCACCGTTGCCACAGACGGAACGGTAGAAGTCCATATTACATCCGAATAAGTCACATTTTCCGGCTGCAAGCCATAATTCATCTGAACGGTTTCTCCTTTCAGCATAGGCAACACCTTTGCGCCGTTTTCATCTGTGTAAATGTACTGCTGTACTTCAGCAGGCACGATCAGTTCGATGGAAGCAGGCATCACCGCCGATGTCAGATCACCCACCGTCGCTTCGTCTTCGCAAGAAGGCATTATCAGTGCAGGAACCCAAGCCAACAGGCATCCCCAACTGTATTTCATTATCTGTTTCATAACTGTTCTTGTTTAAAATGTGATACTTCAATTGTTGCCCCAACCCGGGTTCTGTCCCAATTCAGGATTCAACTGCAATTGGTCGGAAGGCAACGGATAAAGATAATTCCGGTCACTCCATGTACGGTCGCTGTAAAGGATAATGCAACCTTCACCGTTCAGCGGACGTGCCTGTGCTGCCCAGTTGGTTTCAAACCAAGTCCCGGTCACAAGTACTCCAAGCTGGTCCTGAGGCATTTCTGTTTCTGCCGTTGCCCAACGCTTCAAGTCATCGATGCGATACCCTTCCATAATCAGCTCCACCGTACGTTCGCGGCGGATTTCCTCACGCATGGAAAGTCCGTTATTGTTTACCAGGCTGTTGCTCAGTTTCGGCATATTGGGATTGGAACGCAAACGAACCAGATTCAACGACATGTCAAGGTCGGAATCCGAAATGCTGCCACTCAGTTCATAGGTTGCTTCTGCATAGTTCAACAGCACTTCAGCATAGCGGATTACGGGGAAGTCCATCGATTCAAAGTTATCTTGCGCCTGACGCTCTATCGCCCATTTATGGGGACGGTAACCGCTGTTGCTGCGTACATCTGCCGTACGTGCATTCTCCAGATCTGCATCTGTCCATGTCGTGCGTGACGTTGCCGACTCATTGTCCCAGAAACGTGTGCCATGCATCAAAAACGTATTGCTCATCCGGTTGTCACGGTTCTGGTATTCATCCGTAACGTCTGCATATCCCAGGAATTGTGAAGACTTGTCGATAGGAAGTCCGTCAGAACACAGATACATATTTGCCAGTTTGCGTGTCAGCCACGTTGCACCTTCCAGAATGCCGTGTGTAATGTTCGTACTCAGACGGTCGCCATAACGGTGGCGATGCGCAAGGATGTATTCGTTGTTCGAGCTTTTCGAAAGATTGGCCGGGTTGCACTGTATACCGTCTTCCAAGATAAACATATAGCGGTAACTCTCGTCACCCAAAGCCTCACTATAAAACAAAGAGTAGTCACCACTTGTGATAACCTGACTGGCGGCATCCTTGGCTATGGTCAACAATGCCGTACTGCGATCTGTGTTAGAAGTGGCATCTGCGCCATTGGTATGGAATTTCTGCCAAGTACCTTCGTAAAGAGCAACCCTTGAAAGCATCGCCAAAGCCGCGCCTTTGGTCAAGCGGCCAGCCTCGGAAGCGGCTTCCGGCAATAGTTCGGCAGCGTCCTGCAAGTCAGTGATAATCTGATCAATCACTTCCCCACGGTCGTTTCTCGGACCGTACAGTTCTTGCGAGTCAATGTCAAGAGGCTGCGTCAATATAACCGCATCGCCCCATATCTGCACCAACTCAAAATGAAGGTAAGCACGGAAGAACTTCGCTTCGCCCACGGGTACGGCAATCGCTTCCTGATCGCCGAAACTTTCGGCACGGTCCAACAACAGATTGGTGTAATAAATGCGTTTATACAGATTGGTATAGTTTTCATCTTCACTCGGAATGGAATTGGTTCCCTGGCTATATACATTGATGGACGAAGTGGCAAGCAAATCCGAACGGAAGTCACTGTGCGGACCGTCGCTCACGCCATTGCCGTAAGTAGCCGTACCTGATAAATAAATGTCACGTGTCCAGCCATAAAACTGATTGGCGAACAGTTGGAAATTATCGGCTGTATTCCAAACCAGATTGTCGCCCATTTGTGCCTGCGGTTCCAGATTCAAGCAAGAAGTCGTAAACAGACTCATCACCGAAAAGCAGGCTGCAGTTATGTAATGTCTCTTTTTCATATATTGTCTATCAATCTTTATGCGGTTAATTAAAAGGTTACATTGGCACCGAACGTAAACGAACGGGTAAACGGATAACGCGACAGACCGGTAGCGTCACGCTTGGCTTCGGGATCCCATCCGTCGGTAATCTTGGTGGTTTCCCACAAGTCTGCACCCGTCACATACAAACGGAGACCTTCTATGCATTTCGTTTTTTGCAACAGTTTCGAATCGAACGTATAACCGATGGTCACATTCTTCAAACGGAGGTAACGTCCGTCTTGGGCGGTCAGCGAAGATGCCTGATAGTTATAGTTATTGATGTTTGAATCATTCGTATAAGGTGCATAATAAGCATCAGGATTCTCCGGGCTCCACACATTGCCAATGGAAGCCGTCGTTGTATTCGTGTAATTGGCACGGAAAGGTACTGTCGTGTTGTCTATGTCACGGTAAACGAAACGGTTGGCCGCTCCCTGGAAAATCACGTTCAGATCAAATCCTTTCCACGAAACTCCGGCATTGAACGAATAAGAGATTTCGGGCGAATCGCTTCCCAAGTAGATATAGTCTTTCTCGTCCAGTATACCGTCGCCGTTCTCGTCGCAATACATATTGTCACCCACACGCAGGTTGCTCGGTATGCCGATTGCATTGGTATCATAGTATTTTGCCAGATAAGCATCCAACTGTTCTTCATTCTGGATCTTTCCTCCATAGCGCAAGCCGAAGATGGAATTCAGCGCATAGCCTTGCTGTGTCTTGACGTATCCCGACTGAAGCACGGTTGTTCCTCCATAATCAGTCAGTTCGTTGCGAGCAAAAGTCAGTGTTCCGCCTACATAGTAACTCCAGTCGCCTATCTTGTCGCGCCAAGTAGCCTGGCCTTCATATCCCCAGCCTTTAAACTTACCGCTATTGGTGGTAGGCGCATCGTCACCCAATACAGCAGGGTAAGAGATTTCTACCAGCATGTCATCATTCTTCTTCAAGAAAGCTTCCACCGTACCGGTCAGCTTGCCGTTGAGGAAACCGAAATCAACTGCTACGTTATAGTTTTTAATACGTTCCCAATGACGGGTCGTTGATACCAGTTTGCCGTCCGTAGCGATATAAGAAAGTAATCCCGAACCTACGTAAGCACCGTTAGCCGTATTCACATTATACAACTGCACGCCATCGTAGTTGCCGATACCGCTTTGGTTACCCATTTCGGCGTATGAAACACGGAGTTTCAAGTCGCTCAGCCAGTCCACATCCTCCATAAAAGCTTCCTGCTTGATGCGCCAACCAGCAGAGATGCCATAGAAAGCAGCCCAACGGTTCGAAGGCTGGAACTTGGAAGATCCGTCGTAACGTCCGTTTACTTCCAGCAGGTAACGGTCATCGTAATTGTAATTGAATCGGCCGTAAAACGAAAGGAACGCATTCTGATACTTGTCAACATCCTCGTTGTTGGCACCGTCCAACGTCACGTCACCCGAACCGTTCACGATTTCCAGTCCGCTCAAGATGTTTTCTACCCTTACACCCCACGTTTTGTAGTCATTAAATTCATACTGCCCACCGAGGGTCAGGCTCAAGTCGTGCTTGCCGAACTTCTTATGCGCGTTCAGGTAAGCCGAGAACGAATAGAAATTGGTCTGATTCGTAGTGGCACGATAATAAGACGCATCTGCTGTAGGAGTAGTCAGCACCTGCCGGGTTCCCGTAAAGTTGTAGTAAGTGACCGAATTGCTCACCACGTCGCGGTTTGCCGTACTGTTTGTATAGCCCACATTGGCATTTGCCGACAACCAGTCATTAATCGTGTAATTCAAAGTTTCGCTGATATTCAATGACGATACGGAAAGCTTGTTGTCGCCGCCTTCTTCTACCTTAGCTACCGGCGAACCCCATGTACCCCACGCATAATTATCACCGTTCATATTAGTCAAAGGCAATCCCGGCATCGGAGTCTGGGTGGTCAACACCGAACTGATATCGGTAGGTGACACCTGTTCCTGACGATTGTAAGAGATAACCGATTCCAAAGTCAACTTATCGGTCAGCTTCACCGAATTGCTCAGGCGGAAGTTGTAACGCTGGTTATTGTTGTTTCCATACTGCAGCGGAGAACCATCGTACATATATCCCAATGACAAACGGTAAGAAGTCTTTTCCGTACCTCCCGATATACTCAGGTTGTGGTCGGTAGACAATGAATTGCCGAACAAAGAACCCAGCCAGTCCACGCTGTCATCGAATACAAAGTCTGCCACATCGGTAAACGCCGCATTGCCAAACGGATTCGAAGTATTTTCCAGATCAATGTAAGTTCCTTTGTACTTCTTTGCCAACTGGGCATACGTGTACCAGCTGTTCGATGTATTGCCGTCGTTCTCCAATGCTGTCATCACACCGTCCGCCCATTGGTCGATGCTCATCAGTTCAGGCATCAGTCCCACAGTCTTCAGCGTGACCGAACCGCTATATTCCACTTTGGTCTTGCCTTCTTTTCCCTTCTTGGTAGTAACCAATACGACACCACCTGCGGCACGTGCACCATAGATAGCAGCCGAGCCGTCTTTCAGGAAGTTAATGGACTCAATGTCGTTCGGGTTTATCAGACGGAGGTCATTCACGCTATTCGTCGCCACACCGTCTATGATAACCAAAGGCTCGGTGCTGTTCACCGAAACCGAACCACGCAAGTTCATGCTCCAGCTTTCATCGCCCGGCGCAGAAGAAGAACGTGTAATCATCACACCCGGAACCTGACCCTGCAAGGCCTGCAAAGGACTGGAAAGATTACCTTTCTCCATAAATGCCTTATCGTCCACCACGGTCACCGAACCCGTCAACGACTCCTTCTTCACCGTACCGTAACCGACAACCACCACTTCGCCCAATACTTCCGAATCTTCATGCAAGCTTACGTGAGCAAGTTCCGGGCTTGAAGCCGGAAGTTCGACCGACTTATAACCGATATAAGAAATGACTACCAGAGCATTTTTAGAAGAAACATTCAACGAAAAATTTCCGTCCATGTCTGTTATCACACCATTAGAAGTCCCTTTTTCAAGAACACTCGCACCGATAACGGGAACCCCGTCAGCATCCAACACTTGTCCCTTTACCGCAACCGCCTGCATGACAGACCGGACCGAATCAGTTTCCGCAAACGCCGAAACGACATTTCCCGTTGCCATAGCAGAAACCATCATCACTGAGAAAAGGACTCTTTTCGATGAAATCTTTAGAAATTCATGCTTCATAAGATTAAACTTTAAATTAACAACTCCGTTTGTTCTCACAGTTTCTGTTCATTATATACATTGTTTTAA